>CAYWTU010000684.1:0-3015 GCA_964461275.1 uncultured Pirellulales bacterium
AGCGGTTTGCGGTGCCGCAGGTCAATATCCGCGAACTGGTGCGGGTCAAACCAGAGGAGTCCGCGCAACGCATCAGCCGCGTCAAAGGGGCCGAAGTGTGCCGGCTGCGCAACACGTTGTTGCCGCTGCTCCGGCTGTGCGACGCCATCGGTTTCCAGGAAGCGGCCAGCCAAAAAGACGAGCCACTGCACATCATCGTGGTCGAAACGGGCACGCTCCGTTACGGCTTGTGCGTCGATCAACTGCACGATTCGGAAGAAATCGTGGTCAAGCCACTGGGCAATCACTTCAAGGGCTGCCCCTGCCTGGCTGGGGCCACCGTGCTCGGGGACGGCTGCGTGGCGTTGATTCTGGACGTGGCCAGCGTCGCCAACCACATGCACGTCGCCATACCGGCCGAGGACGCCTCGGTCGAGACGAAGGCCGCCGGCACAATCGACGATGAAACGCAGCCGGTGATGCTCATGACCAACGATCCGCACGAGCAATTCGCAGTGCCGCTGGGGTTGATCTTGCGCTTGGAGCGAATTCGGGCCGAGCGCATCGACAGCGTTGCGGGTCAGGAGCTGTTGCAGTACCGCGGTGGAACGTTGCCCTTGGTTCGATTGGAGAAACACGTCCGGGCCAAACCTTGCCCCGACAATCAGAAGCACCTGTGCGTGGCGGTGTTCAGCGTCAACCGGACGGAGGTCGGTCTGGTGGTTCCCACGGTGGTCGACGTCCGAGAAATCAGCACCAAAATCGACAGCGCCACGCTGCGGGAGCCGGGCATCCTGGGATCGGTGCTGGTCAATGGTCAGGTGACTCGGCTGATCGACATTTTCGAGCTGGCTAGGCTGGCGCATCCCGAATGGCTCAACGACGCCCCGGACATGCAGGCCCCGGCCGGCAACGGCAAGACGCGGCTCTTGTTGGCCGAAGACTCCGACTTCTTCCGCAAGCAACTGCGGAGCTTCTTGGAGGGCGCGGGCTACGAGGTGATCGACGGTTGCGACGGCTTGGCCGCCTGGGAGGTTTTGCAAAACGAGCGCGAGCCGGTCGATTTGATCGTGACCGATATCGAGATGCCGAACATGGACGGCCTGGAATTCTGCCGCAAGATTCGGGCCTCGGAACGGTTCGGATCGCTGCCGGTGATTGCCGTGACCAGCTTGGCCAGCGAGGAAGACCAGCGCCGCGGCCGCGAAGCCGGCGTCACCGAATATCAAGTCAAGCTCAACCGCGACGAGTTGCTGGCCGCCATCGGCCGCAACATTCACAACGGCGTGAAGGCCGCCTTGGCCGCCGCACGCTAACGCCGTCATCCCACTCACCGAGTTCTCCAACCCCCGTTTTTCGCCATGACCGCCACCCTGACCAAATCCGCCGCCGGCTCCGCGACCGAGCGCCAGCTCATCACGTTTTACGTCGGTGAGATGCTGGTTGGACTGGACATTACCCAGGTCAAGGAAATCAACCGCAACCTGGAGGTTTCTTCGGTCCCGCACGCCCACCGCAATTTGCGGGGCGTGATCAACCTCCGCGGCGAGGTGGTGACCGTGTTGGACCTGCGGGGCGTGTTGGAATTGCCCGCCGGCGCCATTGGCCGCCATAGCCGCAATGTCATCGTCCGCTGGCACAGCGAACATGTGGGCCTTTTAGTCGACCGCATCTCGGACGTGGTGAACGTGCCGACGTCGGAAATCGAACCGCCTCCGGCCAACTTGCATGGAGTCGACGGCAAATACATCACCGGCGTGTTCACCATGCCGGATCAGTTGCTCGTGCTGCTCAACCTAGGCGAAGTTTTGGAATCCTGTACTCGAGGCGCGGCCGCCTAAGCCGAATTTCTCGATCCACCGTTTTTTACATCGTCCGTTGCCACACATCGCCGACCGCCGGTCGGCACTAGACCCTTTAAGGTGCTTCCATGTTGCGTACTCGATTGATGACTGCGTTTCTGTGCTGCGGATTGATTCCGTTGGCGCTGGTTATTCTGTGCAATCAGGTTGTGGCCCGTCGCGGGCTGACGGCCATCGAAGAAAAGGCTGCCGCTGACGCCAAGGCCAAGGTCGAGAACCAATTGACGTCGCTGCGCGACATCAAGAAGTCGCAGACCGTGGACTGCATCCAGCGGTTGGGCGACCAGCTCAAGTCGTTCGCCCGTTCGCCGGTCTGCGTTGATTCGCTGCGGCAGTTCAACGAAGCGTTCAAGACGTTTCTGTTCGACAACGCCTATCAGCCGGCCGACCTGGAACGCCTCCGCAACGAATTGGCCACGTACTACCGAGGCGACTTCGCCAATGAGTATCGCAAGCTGAACCCGGGACAGAATCCCAATATGGACGGCTACCTGGCCCAACTCTCGACTCGGGCTGTCGCTTTGCAGCACGCCTACATCCGGGCCAACCAGAACCCGCTCGGCCAGAAGCACTTGTTGGAGCGAGGAGCCGATCAGTCGAAGTACAGCGAACTACACGGCGACTTGCATCCGCGTTTGCGGGCCAGCTTGGAGCAGTTCGGCGGCTACGACCTGTTCCTGGCCGACGCCGAATCCGGCGACATCGTCTACTCGACGTTCAAGGAACTCGATTACGCCACCTCGCTGAAGGACGGCCCCGTGGCCAACACCAGCATCGGCGAGGCGTATCGCCTGGCCAGCGCGGCCGGACCGGATTCGGTGTCCGTGGGCGACTATACCGCCTACGCCCCCTCGTACGACGCGGCCGCTTGCTTCTTGGCCGCCCCGGTGTACGACGGTCCCAACAAGCTGGGCGTGGTCATCGTACAAGTGCCGGTGCAGCGGATTGACTCGGTCATGATGATTCGCAGCGGCTTGGGCGAGACGGGTGAAACCTACCTGGTGGGCAAGGACCACCTGATGCGGAGCGATTCGTTCCGTGACGCCAAGAATCGCACGGTCTTCGCTTCGTTGAACACGCCCGCCAACGGCCAAGCCAAGACCGAAGCGGTCGAAGCGGCGTTGCGCGGCGAAGCCGGCTTCATCACCACGACGAACTACCTTGGCGACGAGGT
>CAYWTU010000685.1:0-3013 GCA_964461275.1 uncultured Pirellulales bacterium
AGTGCCGGCGCCGCCGATCAAGCGGTCGTTGCCGTTGCCGCCGAACAGCGTGCTGGGGCCAAGGTTGCCGAACAACTGGTCGTTGCCGTCGCCGCCGTAAACCTCAACCCCAGACGACCCGGTGAACTGGCCCGTAATGAAATCGTCTCCGCCGCCGCCGTAAACAATCACCCGGCCTGTAACGCCCTTGATCGGTCCCACGGTTCGGGCGCCGGGGGTCCCGGGAACTCCCACCAGCATCAGGATCGTGCCGTTGGACATTTGCACCGGAATCAGCGTATCGACGCCGCTGGTGCCGCCGTACAGCAGATTGGTCAGCGCCGGATTGACTGCGTCGGGAACCAAGGCATATTCCTGAACCCGGATGGCCCGGGTGGTGGTTACGGCCGTTCCGCCGCCAACCGGCGTGGCGGTCACACGAACATTGATCGCTTGCTCGGTAGTGAACGTGTAAGTGACCTTCGTGCCGGCCAAACCGGTCACCGTCTGATCGGTGACGCCGTCGCCGGTCCAGTCGATGGCGAACTGAAACGACGTCGAGCCGCCGTATGCCGGCCCGGTCGGTGTCAGCGTGAATTCGGCCGGCATGCCTCGGACGATCGCCGGCGGCCCTGCCACGCGGAGCAGGTTCAGCGTCGCTTCGTTGTTGAGCGTCGACAGCGCGTTGTTGAGCGTCCCGACGACATAGTCCGACTGTAAGCCATTCTGCAGCACCCAATACCCCAGCGGCGACCCGGGCGAGTACACCGGATCGAGCGCAGGATCAATCAGCGTTGCATTGTTAAGCGTCACGGCCGGTTGGCCGGCAATCTGATAGGTGACCGCCGGCTGACCGTTGATCGTGAGTTGTTGGATGGCGAATTGCGAATCTGGGTTTGGAGTGATCCGCCAAACGCGGCGACCGCCCGCCTCCATGCCAGTGACCAATATATGGTCGGAAAATTCCGGATAATCGCCGATCGACAGCGATTTGCGATTTACAAAGCCCACCATCGCGTCCAACCGGTCGAGCACGCTGCTGAGCAGCGCGTTCCCCACCGGATCGCTCCCCTGGTCGGTGAGGCGCCAAAAGTTGAAGTACTCAGCCCCGCTCAAGGCCGCATGGAATATGGTCTCCTGCCAATGCGATGAGTCCTGGCCGTAAACGAACGATCGGTACGTGGGCGAGGTGATCCAGGGGATGATCGGCGCCGTGCTGGTTCCAATCATCGAGCGTACATATTGAATGTCGTTCTGCAGCGCTAGGTAGCCGCGATACATTTCGACGTAGGCCGTGTTCACCGAATTCAATCGGCTTGTCAAATCGATGGTCGGCAGCATTTGGTTGACGCTAATCGTGTAGGTGAATCGATTCACCGGTACACTTTGATACGTCGTCGCTACTATCGACTGAATGGGATAGGTGCCCGTGTATTCGTAGTTGATCCAGTCACCGCTGCGATTGGTGATTGTCACCAAATCGCCGGCCTGCAGACCCGAAAACTGCGACTTGGTGGTCACCACTACCGTGCCGCCGACAATGTTGCCGCCGCTCAACGTGGGCACGAACTGGATCAGCCAGATCCGGTCGTCGGGGGGGGGCGTCGGCGTCAGCGTGCCGTAGGCCGGATCGACCGTTTCGATAACCCGGTCTTCGGCATACAGCGGTGCCGACTGGTGCGTGCCGACCATCGTGCCGAAATTCTGGGCCCCCTCGGTAAAGCGGGCTGGGGCGCCAATGGGCAACGTTCGGCTATGGAAGAAGTTGCCGTAATTGGAAAAATCGACGTTGGGAAAAAACTGGCGGATGGGTTGATAGATGGCGCGGTCCAGGTACCCCGCGCGCTCGCGCTCGAGCACCGCATTCCAAATGCCCATTCGGACCACATCGTTTGTCAGATCCCAATTGGGCAAGTTCTGCAGAGACAAGTCTGACGAGGTTAACCCGGCCGCAATCAGCTTGGCCTTCAGCGCCGCCCAATTCGGATGCGCCGCCAGGCCCACCGACGGGTCGCCCACCAACTCCTGCCAAAACGAATACTGCGGCGTCGAACTCAGGTCGACGCGGCGATCCAACTGTCGCAGCGACTGATACGATTGGGCCTTGGTTTCGATGAACAGAGCGAAGGAATCAAGCGCCTGATCCAAGGTTTGAATGACGCCCGTTTGCACTAACTGTTGGTTGGCAAGCGTGGCAAACTGGCTGAAAAAATTCTGAAACCGCGTGCGGACTTCGTTTTCCCAGCGGTCCATCCACATGAAAAAGTAGTTCGCGTTCTGGCCATTGGGCAATTTCGGATCGATGAAGCCCGACAAGAAACCGTTGCTCCACGGGCCATAACCCTCGGGAGTCGGCAAGTTCGCGGTGTGCATCGCACGGTGCCCGGCCGGCATATCTCGCACGGCATTGACCGCTTCCTGCGCGCTGGGGAGCACCAGCCCCGCGCCCGACCCGGTCGTGTTCACGCCGAAACCAACCACCAGATTGTCCAGATATTCCGGATTGCTCGGCGATGATTGGCCCGGGCCCAGATTGCGTGTCGAGTGGGCGTAGAATCGGTACGCCGCGTCCGTACTGCTGGTGGTCAACACATCGTCAAACAAGTCCAAGAACGCACTCTTGCTGAACTTGCTTAGCACCTGGTAACGGTTCTCGTCGCCGCCGGAGTAATAACCAACTAGCCCCAGCTTGACGTTTACGGCGCTGTCGCTCAGCAGCGAACCGCCGTTGACCGTGGTCAGCGCCGTCAGGATGCCGTCCGGCCGCAATGGGGTCAGGTCCAAACCGCGGGCGCTGATCGTCGATTTCAACGCTGTCAGCGACGTGTGGCCTGGCGTGTACCCGCGGTCGATCAGCACCTTGAGCAGCGTATCGCTGTTCATCCCCTGGAATGCCTGGTCAAACGGAATCTTGTTGACCAGCGCCGAGGCGCTCATCTCGGTCGTCAGGCCCCACTCCACCAGCGAGTTGAGCCAACCCTCGGCCAGGCTCTCGCCCAGGGCCGACACCTCCGACTTCGCCGCGGCCTGGACC
>CAYWTU010000686.1:0-2996 GCA_964461275.1 uncultured Pirellulales bacterium
ACTCGCGGTACTCCCCCCGGAAACGCGCAATTGGATCCGCACCGACGAACATGTGCGATTTCGCGTACCCGCACATGATGTCCTGATCGAAATTCAAAGCCGAATGCGCGGACCGTTGGTCATGGCGGGGGAATTCGCTCCCCTGAATGACAACCCACGAGCATTACCTGAGTGGGTTAACATCGAACCTGAAATCTCGCTCATTATCCAAGAGAAGGATTGCCGCTACGGCGTCCCGTCCAGTATCGTGAGGGTAGACCGAGACACTTGGCGCATGGTCCAGCAAGGGGCCGTCGCGGAAGGCGATGGGCGTGACGCGGACGGCGGTGGTCACCTTCAGCGGGTAGCTCCCGCCGCTGTCGTACGTCAGCTCGACGAAATAGGCGGTCCAGCCGTGTTCGGGTGGCGTTGGCCGGGCCACGTACTCGCCGTCGCCGGTCTGCTCCGCGGTGCTCGACTGATACGCCTTGCCGATGATGTCCAAGCGAAAATCGCGGGCCTTGGGATTGTTCGCCTGCCAAACCAAAACTTCCTTCGGCTTGTCCTTGGCACTGACGTGGATCGAGCCGTCGGACTCGAAGCTCCACGAAAACTTGGGACGCGGCCGGTTATTGATCACCATTTCGTAAAACGTGGCGATCGTCTCGCGGGCGTCGCTGCCGGCCAGTGAGTGCTTGGCGTTGGGGACGTAGCGCAGATATTTCTCGCCCGGCAGTTCGTCAAAATAGAACTGCGACGAGTCGGGCAGGAAAAACTCGTCGCCGGCCGCGTTGACAATGTACTTGGGCATGGTCAGGCGATGGCGATAGGTGAACGGGTCTTCGATGGCCAACAGCTTCAAGTACTCGGGCGTATTGCCGCGATCGACAATATGGTGTTGCACGTAATTGCCCACGGCCGGGGCCCAGAAGCCATAGGCGGCATAGTGGTGCTCCATACTCGGTTTGACGTTCAGCACGTCGATTACGGCGGGCACAATCGCCACCACGCGTTTGTCCACGGCGGCGGTGCACCAGGTGGTCCAGCCGCGCTTCGAGCCGCCGGAAACCACAAACCCTTTGATCTCCTTCTGGCCGCCGTCGGGGCTGGCCAGGAGCGACTGTACGGTGTCCATGGCGCGTACGGCGCTCTTGGTCATGGGGAGCCGGGCCGGCCAGGTGTCGTCGCCGGTGACCATGAACTTATCCCAGGTGTAACCGATCAGGTCGTCCTCAACCCGTTTGTGGTTGTCGTTGTGAAACACCAGCGGCTGGTTGGGGACCGCCCGTAGCTCGGCCGCGACGCCGCCGGTCCGCTTGGCAACGTTGGCAATGATTTCGCCGGCGCCGGTGGGAACTTTCTCGTGCGAGCTGCCGCCAGAGATGAACAGAAAGGCGGTGTCGCTCTTGAGTTCGTCGGGCCGGGCGACAATCAGCCAATGTCGCCAGACCGGCTGGTCGACGTCGGCCGAAGTCCGCCAGGTTTGCGACGTCAGATCGACGATGTAGGTGACCACCCCTTCGCCGCGAATTGTGTTGGTCAGGTTCCACTTGTACGTGTCGTCCTTGGCCGCCACGTAGCGGTCGAGGGCCGTCTCCACGTCGGCGGGGGGCTTGGCGAGCGCGGTCGCCGTGGACCAGAAAAGCCCGGCGGCCAGCAGCGCGGTCGCGAAGTGGCGCGGCGAACCCCCGAAGTGAAACGTGCTCGCGACGAAACGCGGTGCGGCCACAGAAAAACATCGCATGGTCGTGTCCTTGGCAGGAAGGATGGTGCAGTTCGATGGGAGCATTCTAACGTGCCGGCGACCCGTCCAAAACCTCCCGCTGGGCCGTGGGGCATTTCAGGACATTCCCCCTAAACGCGACCTGCGAAACGGTGGGGCGGCGCCCTGGCATACCGTCGGCCTGCACCCGGCAAGCCGTCAGTCCACAATCTCAACAAACGCCGGCGGGGTGATCTCAAAGTATTCCTCGAACTGCGCGACCGTCGGTAGGCAATTTGCGCCAGGGCAGACTTCCAGCTCGATCACAAAGCCCTCGTCGCTCACCAGCCGCATTTGAATCGTATGGTAGCTCTGCAACAAATGGGGGCTGTAGAGATGTTTGCCATACACGGGCCCCACCTGGTCCAAAGTGAAGACACCGTCGCTGGTCAGGTCGCGGAGCTGATCGGACGGTTCCACGTGCATGAACTGGTTGGCCATGATGCCGTAACCCAGGGCGTAACGCGTGGCGTGGGGAATCAGGCGACGATTGTGCAAAAATCGAAACTCCGTGCCCAGCGGCAAATGCCAAATCGGCAACGATTGAATCTCGTCGCTGCGCTTGCCGATGAGCGCCGGGATGCGCTGCAGTTCTTGCCTGAAAGGCAGAATGCGTTCTTCGTCGTCGCTGGGGAATTGTCCTTGAGCGGCGGCCGGCGCGGCGCGGCCGGCGGCCAACAAAAGCACGAGTGTGACGAGGCGTTTCATTTGCAGGTTTCTCCACCAGAGGTGCGTCATGTTGCCGGAGATGGCGTGAGGTCGAATGGTCATAAGAGGCGGGCAAACAACCTGACAACGGCCCTCTAACTTCCGTTGACTTTTGCGAACCGAGCAGGTTGTTTGTTGGACTCTAAAGTTGGCCGCGTGCCATTGTAATTGCCGACCAGCCGCCCTGCCGAAAATGCCGGCACTGGCGGGTATACTCGTGTGACCCGGGGGCTGCACGGTCGGCGCCCTCACTTGTCCGTCGAGAAACCCGATGTCAATCGACCCCGCGCCGTCCCCCACCGGCCAATTCGGCCGTCTGCCCCGCAACGTCAGGCTGCTGGGGTTGGCCAGTCTGATCAACGACGTTGCCAGCGAGATCATTTTTCCGCTCATGCCGCGGTTTCTCCGCGACGTGTTGCACTCTAGCGCCGCATTTTTGGGGGCGATCGAGGGGCTGGCCGACACTACCGCCAGCCTGCTCAAGCTATGGTCGGGAGGGCGCTCGGACCAGGTGGGTCGACGGCATGGAATGGTGGTGGCGGGATAC
>CAYWTU010000687.1:0-2990 GCA_964461275.1 uncultured Pirellulales bacterium
CAATCCCGACATCACGTGTTTGATCGTGCTGTCTTTGCCGGCCGCGTCCATCGCCTGGAACACCACTAAGATCGACCAGGTGTCGCTGGCGTATAGCATTTCCTGCGCCTCGGACAGGCCGCGAATGTCGGCGGCCAGTTGCGCCTGAGCCTGCTTCTTGCGTTCGTCCTTGGAAAGCTTCCCGTTGTGGCCCGACCAGGCCGTGTCGTAGTCGGCCAACCGAATACGTTTCCCGACGGGAACGCGACACAACTCCTCAATGCCGCCAAAGATGTTCGACACGGCGTGGAGCCTTTCTCAAAACGGCGACGGGCGCTAGAGATTGTCGGTCGACGATGCCTTGCCTGCTGTCCAACCGGCCAACTTGCTCCGATAGTATTCGTCCCATCGGTCCTGCACAATCGCCTCCCGTGCGCCGGCCAACAGCCGCTGGTAGTAGGTCAAATTGTGCGCCGAGAGCAAGATTGGCCCCAGCATCTCGTCGGCTTGGAACAAGTGCCGCAGGTAACCCCGACTATGGCGGCAGGCCGGGCAGGGGCAGCCGTCGTCCAGCGGCCGGGGGTCGCGCATGTGGCATTGATTGCGCAGCCGCAGCGGCCCTGAATCGGTAAACGCCAGGGCGTTGCGGCCGTTGCGGGTGGGCATGACGCAATCGAACAAATCGACGCCCCGGGCAATCGCCTCCAACAAATCGATCGGCCGCCCCACCCCCATCAAGTAGCGCACCTGATTCGTGGGCAGCGCCGGCACGGTCGCCTCCAACGTGCGATACATCTCCTCAGGAGTCTCGCCGACGCTGAGGCCGCCGATCGCGTAACCGCCGAAATCCATTGCCGTCAACTGTTCGGCGCACCATTGCCGCAAGTCGGCGTCGAGTCCGCCTTGCACAATGCCAAACAGCGTTTGGTCGGGCCGCCGTGCGGCGTCGCGGCAACGCCGGGCCCAGGCTACCGTACGCCGCGTGGCGTCGAGAATCTGCCCGCGCTCACACGGCAGCCGGACCACATGGTCAAACGCCATGGCCACATCGCTGCCCAGCGCCTCTTGAATCTCCACGGCTCGCTCGGGCGAGACGTCGTGCAAGCTGCCGTCGACGTGCGAACGAAACAGCGCGCCGCCGTCGGTCACCTTGGTCATCTGCGCTAAGCTGAAAATCTGAAAGCCGCCGCTGTCTGTCAGGATCGGCCCGTCCCAACCCATAAAGCGGTGCAAACCGCCCAGATCGGCCACGACGCGCTCACCGGGGCGGAGCATGAGATGATAGGTGTTGGCCAGCGCCATCTGCGCGCCGGTGGCGCGGAGCTGGTCGGCAGTCAGTCCTTTGACGGTCGCCTGCGTGCCGACCGGCATGAACGCCGGCGTTTCCACCGGGCCGTGGGGCGTAGAGAATCGGCTGCGGCGGGCCAGCCCCCCCGCCGCCGTGTGCCGTAGCTCGAAGGCGAAACCAGAACCCACAGTTTTTTTTCGATTGTGCCGCTCGCGCTCAGTCGCCCCGCAATCGCAGGCCCTGAATCGTCAGCTTTTCGCGGACTTCGTTCAGGCTCGTCACGCCGAAGTTCTTGCACTCCAGCAACTCGTCGCCCGTCTTGCGAACCAATTCGGCGATCGTCGAGATGCCCAGGCGAACCATGCATTTGCGGGCCCGCACCGACAAATTGAGATCGGCGATGGGACGGTTGAGCATTTGCTGTTCGTCGGGGGACAGCGCGGTCGAATCGTAGGTCGGCTCGAACTTGCCCCGTTCGCCGGCGAACTGGCCCAACGTCAGGCCGCGGGTCGAAAGCATCTCGCGGATTTCATGCAGGCTCGTCTCGCCGAAGTTCTTGCTGGCCAACAGCTCTTGTTCGGTGATCGACGTCAAATCGCCCAGCGTCATGATCCCCATCCCTTGCAGGCAGTTGCGGCTGCGGACCGACAACTCGAAGTCGGTCACCGGGATGCCGAGCATTTGATTCAGCCGGTCGCGCTTGCGCTGGGCCTCTTCGTCGTACAGCATTTCGCTCGAGGCCGAAGCGTCCTTGAAGAACAGTCGAGCCCGGCCATGATTGGGAAACACGTCCAAAATCCGCCGGTAGCACGACCGCGCCCGCTCGTAATGGTTGCGCTCCTCATACATCAGGCCCAAATTCAACAGGGCTCCCACATGGGGCGGAAAGGCATTTACCGACCGCTCGTACAGTTCAATCGCCAGTCCATCGTTGCCGCGGCGATCGTTCTCAATCGCCAACCCGAATAACGCCCCGGGATGACGGCCATCGGTCTCGACGGCGCGTTCGTACAGGCGGACCGTTTCGTCGGGATTGCCGTGAACGGCACTGATCGTCGCCCCACGCTGGTACAGGTACTCGGCCGTTTGCTCGATCGGTCCACTTAGGTCGTCGAGCATCTTGAGCGCAGCCTCGGCCTGGCCGCGATAACGCAGCGTTTCGGCTAGGAACAACGTGCCGTGGTTCTTGTCGAATCCGGCGGCCAGGGCCCGCTCGTAGGCGGTCTGCGCATCGGCCAGGCGCTCTTGTGCGAAGTAGTTGCGTCCCAGGTAGAACTGTCCCAGCCCGTCGCTGGCGAATTCCGACAGCGTTGTGCCGGCCAGAGTGTACCGCCCGAGAAGGTAATAGCAGATGCCCAGCCGAACGGTCGGGGCCCCTTGGTCCTTCTGTTCCAAGAGCTGTACCGCTTCACGGAGCACGCGATAGTTTGAGAAGTCGCGGGCAATGGCCGCCCGCACTTGCTCAGCCTCCTTCAGGCCAAACGATTCCCCTTCGACCACGATCTGGCGAACGTCGACATCCAACACCTGCGACATAACCACGTTTCTCCTTGCCGCTGGGACGCCCGGGCGAAAGTGAACCCCGTCGCATCCTCGAATTTCAGATGGCGGCCTGTATGTTTCCAGTTGAACTCTGTATTTCGGGTCGAAAGCGAGCGTCCTGACCACAGCGGCGGGCAGCGCTTCCCCGAACAGAGCCAGCGATGGGAGTCGAACCCATAAC
>CAYWTU010000688.1:0-2990 GCA_964461275.1 uncultured Pirellulales bacterium
AGCCAGAACAGCTCCAACAGCCAGAGATTGGCGGAACTTGCCCGCGAGCAGGGCGTTCCCGCCCATCTGATCGACCATGTCCGCGAGTTGGACCCCCGCTGGCTGGAAGGGGTCGACGCGGTGTTGGTCACGGCCGGCGCCAGCGCTCCTGAGGTAGTCGTCGAAGACTGCCTGGCCTACCTGCAGAAACATTACGGCGCGTCGATCGAACAACGAGTCATCCGCACCGAGGAAGTTCACTTCCCCCTGCCCAAAGAATTGCGGGCCGCTTTGGCCTCATCGTGAGCCGGCCATGCCCTTTGGCGAAACGCGCAAGATCAGCGACCTGGAGTTCTATCTCGTCGAGGTCCCGCGCAGCGGCGCCCGGCCGCCGGTCGTGTCGCTGTTGGTGCGGCTGGCGACCGACCAAGGCCTGGAAGGCTGGGGCGAAGCGCACCTCCCCTGGCGTACAGGCGAACTAGCAGCCCGCCGCGATGCCCTGCTGCCTGTCCTGGCCGGCCGCTCGGTCTTCGACATCGTCGATTTAATGGAACTCGATTCGCTAGCACAGCCGGCATTGCGGTCGGCGGTCGAGATGGCCTGCTGGGACTTGCTCGGGCGCTCCCTAGGTCAACCGATCTGCAACTTGCTCGGCGGGATGTATCGCAAGCGGGCCCCGCTGGCGGTGCGGCTGCCGACCGGACCGGTGCAGCACGTCGCCCAGGCCGCTCGTGAACTGGCCGATGTCGGTTTTCGCGTGCAAATTGTCCCGCTGTCGGGCGTGGTCGAGGCCGACTTGGAGACGGTGATCCAGATTCGCGATGCGCTCGGCGACCGGGCGGAGCTGCGTTTGGACGGTGAGCGCCGGTATGCGTTCGACACGGCACTGCAACTGGTCAGCGAGTTGCCGCCGCAAGGCGTACAGTTTTTGGTCGACCCGTTGGCCGACCACAGCCTGGAACGCCTGGCGGCGCTCGGCCATGAGAGCGCGGTCCCGTTGGCGGTGGGCGCTGGCTTGCGACGAGCTGCCGACGTCTACGCCGCCGCCCGCGGTGGCACCGCGCGATGGGCGGTGTTGGAGCTGGAGACACTGGGGGGCGCACTGGCCGTGCGGCAATGCGCCGCGGTCACGTTGGCGGCGGGCGTTGGCGCAGCATTGGCTGGGAGGCCGACGCTGGGAATCGGCGCCGCGGCATTGCTCCAACTGGTCGCCGTCACCCCGGGCCTGGCGACGGCCAACGAATCGGCTTACCACCAATTGCTCGACGACGTGCTGGTCGAACCGTTGCGGGTGCAGGACGGCATGCTCGACGTTCCGCAGGGCCCTGGCCTGGGCGTGGAAATCGACCGCGCTAAGATCGAACGGTATCAGTTGGGGTAGGCAGTTAAATCAAAGCAGGCCATCTCCTGATGGTTGCGCACAAAGGCCCTTCCGACGGCCAACGCGGGCGTGTTCCAGGTGCGCCCGGTAAGGGCCGGAATTCGGGCCAGTTCCTCATGTCGCTGCGGATTGAGGGCGACGAGGGCCAAGTCGCCGTTCTCCGCTTGGATGAAAAGCACGCCGTCGGCCAAAAGCATCTGGCCGTGCCCGTAGCGGCCTTGCTTCCAACGACGCTTGCCCGTTTCCAGGTCCAGGCACACCAAGATTCCTTCGTCCAAGCCGTAGACGTGGTCGCCGTTTACGACGGGTGTGGAAAATTTGCCGTGCAAAGTTTTCTGCTCCCAAACTGGCTTGACGTTCCATGTCCCTTGCTCGCCGTTGGTCAATTCGAGAAGTGCCGCCCCCATGCGGTATCCGGCCGTGCTCAACAGGCGATTCGGCGGTAAGAAAATCGGCTGGCTGCAATTAATGCCGCCCTGCGTGTCCCACGGATAACGCCACAATTCAGCCGCGCCGTCGCTGCGATATCCGGAAACGCCCGCGCCGTCGAACACGATGATTTGTTCGACGCCGTCAATCGTGGCCACGTCGGGCGAGGCGTAGCCACCCTGGGCCGAGCCGACGCCCCACGCCTGTTGGCCCGTGCGACGATCGTAGGCTACGACTGCGTGGCCCGTAGAACTGGCCGGACCGCCCGGACTGAGGATCACCCAATCGCGCAATACGAGGGGCGACCCGCTCATTCCCCACGTCAAATTCTCTTGGCCGTCCTGCTTGAGAATATTGGTTTCCCAGTGGACGGCGCCGTCGTTCAGCGCCAGACAGCTCAGTCGGCCCCGCGCGCCCAAGGCAAAAACCTCCCCAGCGTCGATCGTGGGGGTGGACCGCGGCCCGTCGCCCCCCATGGTCTCCGCGAATCGTTCGGGATAGGTGTGGACCCACTGCTCGGCGCTCGTCCGCGCGTCGTAACATACGATCGCTTCGTTCGGACCCCGTTGCTCTAAGGTGACGGCCAGATTCCCAGACAGAGCGATTTGACTGTGGCCTTCGCCGACCGGCTGCTTCCAGATGAGCTTGGGCGGCTGCTCGACCCAATTGGTGCGGAGGGGCGGACCGGCGTAGGTGCCCTTGCGATTCGAACCACGGTAGCCAGACCAGTCCGCGTCGAGCGGCGCCAGAGCAGAGTCCGATTCGTGGGGTGCGCCAGGGGCCGCCCTCGCGGCCTGGCGACGATGTGCTTCGAGCGCTTCGAACCGATCGGCCTGCCAGCGAAAGACAGGCCGCGGGACAATGTCGCCGGTGAATTCCAGGTGATCGACAACCGCCAGTGGCGCCGCTAAGACACACAGGCCCGCGACCACCAGCCTGATTCGCCTACGCAACGGCAGTCGTGAAAACAGCGCCAGCCAGCCAAACAGCGCCGCGACAGCCGCCGCGACAGCGATCCCCGAAAGAAGATTTCGATACTGAGCCGGGAGTCCTTCGCCGGGCGCCACCTGCATGTCGACGTGCTTCAAGGCATCGACCGCGGTGTTGCCGCTGCCGTAGCGTTTGGATACGCCCTCCAGGCGGATGGCGGCAAGCGCGGTTTCGCCCATGGCCCTAACCACCGATCGCGGTCGCCGGGTCG
>CAYWTU010000689.1:0-2983 GCA_964461275.1 uncultured Pirellulales bacterium
CAGCACTGCTTGCGCGCCCTCGGTCGCGGACCGTGCCATAACAGCGCGGCGTCGGGATAGGAGAACGGAACCCAAGGCTGGGGCGGCTTGCCAGGCGGCGGAGCGTCCAGCCGCAGCGCGGAGTCGGCCAGAACCACGTCGCCGGTGCAGCACGGGCGGGCCGCGTCGACCAGCTTGCCTTGCCGGGTGCGGACTTCGACCGTCAGGTTGGCCGCGACGACGCCGTCGCCGGGGCGCAGCTCGACGTGCGCAGTGATCGGCTGGGGGCCGGGAAACTTGATTCCTTGAACGATCTCGACGTTGCGCAAGCCGACCACGCACCGGCTGGCTGCCGTCAGGTGCGCCGCCTGAGCCAAAGCCGCCAGGGCCACCACGCCCGGCAGGAACGGCGCGTCGCGGAGCTTGTGGTCGATGAGGAACGGGTCGGTCGTGGGGTGGAAGACAATCGTCGCACGACCGCCGCCGTCACCCAGCGATTCGAACACGTCGATCAGCGGCGGCAGTTTTGCTTGCGGGGCAAGTTCGGTTGCAGCCGAGCCGCTCACCCGCCAAGGAAACGTCCGCTCGGCGAGCGCCGCCGGGCCGTAAAAATTCTTCTCGAATGTGCCGTCCGAGATCACCACCTCGGCGTCCGGCAATCCGGCGTCGATTTCGGCCATGAAGTGGTCCACGCCCTGTTGGGCTGAGATGTAATGCGAGTCCAGGTTGTTGCGGTTGATGGCCACGCCGTCGCTCATCGTGGCCATGCCGATCCCTTCCCATGTCTGCCAGGCGATGCAGGTGGTGTGACAGGCAGGTCGTGCGTGCCGCCAATGTGCCGCCAGCGCGGACATCGCCTCGTTGGCCGCCGAGTATTCCGCCAGGCCGTTGCCGCCGAACCGACCGCTGATCGAGCCGAACATGACGAAATGCCGCAGCGGGTCGCGCTTGGTGAGCGAGGCCAAGGCCAAGGCGCCGTCGAACTTGGGCTCGATCGCCCGCTCCATAAGCGAACGACTTTTCGTTTCCAGGCGGCCAGGCCGGGCGAAACCGGCCCCGTGAACAATGCCTGCAATCGGGCCATCTTGCCGGCGGATTGCCTCTAACGTGTGATCGAGCGCGGCCCAATCGGCCACATCGCACGCATGGTAGGTGGCGGACACGCCCGCGACACGGAACCGATCGAGCGTGGCGGCGATTTCTCGGGCCTTCTTAACCTTGAGCCAGGCGTCCTCCGGCGAGCGGCCGGCGGCGACCTCGGCCTGCACCACCTGACGCTTATGGTCGCGCAGCTCGTCATCGATGGCGCGGAGCCAGGGAGCGTCGGCCGGTGGCGGCGGGCTGGCGCCCAAGAGGTGCAACTTCAGACCATATCGGCGGCCCAACTCCAAAGCCGTTTCGGCCGTGATTCCCCGTGCGCCCCCCGTGACCACCCACACGCCGCCGCGCTCGGGCTGCCAGGCTGTGTCTGCCTGCGGCGGTTGCGGCGCCGCGACCAGGCTGTAACGTTTGCCGTCGCGCCACCTGATCTCAACCGGCACGGGTGGGGCGGCCAATTCGGACAACACGGTTCGTGCTATCTCGTCGGGCGAACCTGCAAAGGGCAGGTCGATCACCTTGGGCCGCACGTCGACAATGGCGTGCCGCGCTCCCTCGATGAACACGCTTTTGATCAGCCCGGCCAAGGCCCCTCCGCCGGCGGCGGCCGCTGCTGACAGTCCCGGACGATCGTCGCCCAGGCGCGTCAGCGCCACCAGATGCGCAGGGCTGGTAGGCTTTGACTGGCGGAGCCTCTTGAGCCAACGCTGCGTCACCAACAGCGGCAGCAGCACGTCGCACCAGCGGCGTCGGCGACAGGCGTCGGCGTTGGTAATGTCGATGGCGGCATCGTCCGCCACTAGCGCCAAATGGTCGGCCGGCGCACGGTCCCAGAGAGCATCGAGATCGCGAAGCAACGTGGCCTCATCCTCGGCAGGCGCCAGCCGCTGGACGCCGGCGCCGGCTTGTTGAAACGCCGCGGCCGCCGCATCGGCTGCCGGGCCGCGGCCCAGCACGAGCGCCGTCCCGGCGAGCCGGGGCGCTGGGGCAGGTTCCGGCAGCGGCGCCGCGACAAGCGTTAGGACGCGACGACGCTGACTTGCTGCCACGCTCGACGAAGCGGACCGTTCACCCGTCGTCGGCGCTGCCTTGGCGAACATTTCAGAGGTGACTGAGGGCGCCTCTTCGCGCCGGTCGGCCGCTCCCTTGCCGTAGAACCTCTCGAAGTACTCGGCACTGGTCACCAACGTTTCGCTGCGTCCGTCGCCATAGGCCAATTCGGCCAGGAAGTGGGCCAGTCCCTGGCGCTTGGGCATTAGGGCCGGCGCGTCGAGCATCTGAAACGCGCCGCGGGTCTCGGGTCGGGCCGCCATTCCGACGTCATCCCAGGGGTGCCAGTGAAACGTCACGGCATGGCAATCGGGCCGCTCCGATTGCAGCCAACCGGCGAGCTTGGCCAAGGCGTCGCTGGCCGCGCAATAGTCGGCCTGACCGTTGCCCCCCAGTCGGCCGCTCACCGATCCGAAACCGACGAAATGGTGGAGGGGATCGCGGCGGGTCAGCCGCATCAGGTTATAAGCGCCGCGGACCTTGCTGCCCCAGGTGGCCTCGACCGGCGCGATCGACTTCTTCTCGAAGCGGCAAGCCCGCTCGACCCCGGCGCCGTGCAGCACTCCGCAAATGGGGCCGTCTTGCCGGCGAATTTTCTCCAGCGTTTGTCGCACGGCGGCCGCGTCGGCCACGTCGCAGGTATGGTAGCTGAATTTCACGCCTGCCTGGCGAAAGCGTTCCAACGACTGGTCGATCTCGATGGCCTTGCTGACTTCGTCCCAGGCGTCGGACGGCCGGCGGCCGGAGCGCTGGGCGGCGATCATGATTTGTGACTTGAGTGCTTTACGTCCGTCGTCGCTCAGATCCCGCCACTGGGGCGCCATTTGTGCCAGCGACGTCGTGCCCAGCAGGTGCA
>CAYWTU010000690.1:0-2963 GCA_964461275.1 uncultured Pirellulales bacterium
ACGTCCACAAACGCTCGCTGGTGTACTGCATTCTAGCCGCCGACGGCGAGATTCTCACCGAAGGCAAGTTGGAGGCGGTCGACGCCCAGTCGCTGGCGCAACTCGCTCAGCAACTGACGCCCGACGACCGCCTGGCCTTGTAAGCGACGACCGACTGCTGGGCCGTGGCCCGGGCCTTGCGGCCGCCGACGCTGCCGCTGGAGGCGGCAACCGCGGAGGCCAGCGTGGCCCCCACCCGCCGAGAAGATGGCGAGGAAGGCGCTCGTAACCACGAGCCGGAAAAGTCTCACTGCGGGTGAAACAAATCAGGCCGCTGGCTATTGGTATCTAGATGACAAATAGGCCTGGATGAGTTTTGGGCTCGCCCGGCAGGGCGTTACGATATCCGTTTAATTACCCCAAATTCCTTAGCGTCTCGCCGCGTCGGTGAGTTCCAACCATCGGTTTGGGTTGTGCTGACTGTGACGGCTGGACGAGCGATTTTGGTAGTAAGGTCGGCTTCAAACGGCCATTGAAAGATCGAAAACTGCCGATAGCGAAGACTGCCTGGCGTTGCGACGACACGGATGTATCTCGGAAGCGTTTCAAATCGGTGATGATGATGACGAGTCCCTGGCGCACGTGTCTGCTGGTCCTTTTGATCCTTATGGCGGTCGCCCCCTGCCGGTCCGGCACACCGAAGTGTTGTTGCGAAAACGCGATGACGGGCGAGGCTATCTCGCGCTTCTGGCAGGTCTTTCAGGGGAGCTGTTACGAACAAGTCGACGAGGTCATCGCTCGGTTGACAGAGGCCTATGCAGAGGACTCACAGCATCCAACGCTGGCATTTCTGTTAGGCGCGAGCCATTTATGGAAGTTTCAAGAGCGCGGGCGAGCGGGGCTGCCTGCCGCCGCCGTTTTGATCGATGCGAAGTTGGCGGTGCAGTATCTGCAGGCCTGCAAGGCATTACATCCGGACCGGCGCACGGTTGACGTATTTCTCGATTTCGCCAAGGTCGACGTAGCGCTGGCGGAAGGGGACAGCGAACCGCTGAACGAGGGCTTGCAGGGCATCCGGATCGACGCCTGCAAGGATCCGGCGTTCTGTGGATTCGTGCAGGGCTGGGTATTCTCCGCCGTAATGAGTGAGAATGACTGCCTCTATCATGAGTCGATCCAAGGATATTTTGCCACCTTTGACACCTGCGCCGGCTTTCGCACTCCGCGGGCAATTCCTCGCCTCGGTCCACTGCTCTACGGTTATATCGCGCTGCGGGCCCGGAAAGATCCGGTTTGCTACAACACGGCTTTGGCGCCGCACAATATGGAAGCGACGTTGCTGGGGCTGGGCGACGCCTATGTCAAACAAGGCAAGCTGGGATCGGCCCGCATTGCCTATCGAAGCGTGAAGAGAGCCCCCAGCTACTCAAGCTGGTTGTACCAGGACCAGTTGGAATGTCGGCTGGAAAACCTCGACGCTTTGAAAGACAAGTTTCGCGCCGAGACGGCCATGCTGGATGTCTCTGAGCCGGCGATGTTCTTCCAGTGTTCCTATTCTTGCACGGCTTGCCACGCCACTCGGCAGTGAACATCACCGAAGGGAACTAGAACCGTCGGGAATAGTTCGAGGCCTGGCCGACAAAGAATCCGAGTCCGCGGAGTCATGTCTGGCCCTGTAAATCTTTTTGTGTCAGCTCGGCGAGGTATGGGATTTGCTTTGCGTCAATTGCGGTTCAGGGCGTCGTGCCGGGGATTTCGCGGCGTCATGGGCAGGTCGCTATCCTGGTGTGTGCCCGACCTGAAGCCTTTCTGCCCATCGCGGAGAAGTACGCGGTACCGCTGGCGTCAAATGCATCCGCTTGGATGCGCTCAGGACGCGCCTACGAAAATCAGGTTTTCGGGCGGACGCCTGCCGACTAGTGCAATCACGCGAGCTAGCGAAACCGTACACCCTTTTAACCACTATCCCTACGCCATGCTCACCACCACGGTCTTCGTTTCCGTGTAGGCGTCCAGGCCCTTCTCGCCCAGCTCGCGGCCCATGCCCGACATCTTGAAGCCGCCGAACGGGGCGGCCGCGTCGAACACGTCGTAGCAATTGATCCACACCGTCCCCGCCTTGATGGCATGGGCCAGGTTGTGGGCCTTGGACACGTCGCGGGTCCACACCGCTGCCGCCAGGCCGTAGAAGGTGTTGTTCGCCCGCTCGACCAGGTCGTCTAAGTCCTTGAACCGCAGCACGCTCATCACCGGGCCGAAAATTTCATCCTTGGCAATGGTCATGGTGTCTTGCACGTCGGCAAACAGCGTCGGCTCGATGAAATAGCCGCGATTGCCGAACCGCTTGCCGCCGCTGAGGCACTGGGCTCCTTCCTTCTTGCCCAGCTCGATGTAGTGCAAGATCTTGTCGAACTGCGCTCGGTCGACCTGCGGACCTTGTTCGGTGCACATGTCGAGTGGGTTGCCCAGCTTCCGCGACTTGTTCATCGACTCGACCTTGCTCACGAACTTGTCGTACACCTTGTCTTCCACAAACACCCGGCTGCCGGCGCAGCAACATTGGCCCTGATTGAAATACAGGCCGAAGTGCGCTCCCGCGGCCGCCGCGTCCAGATCGCAATCGGCAAAGATGATATTTGGGCTCTTGCCGCCCAGTTCGAACGTCAGCCGTTTGAGCGTCTCCGCAGCGTCGCGCATGATGATCTGAGCCGTCTTGTATTCGCCGGTGAAGGCTACCTTGTCGATGCCGCGGTGCTTGACCACCGCGGCGCCGGCCGTCGGCCCATAACCGGGAACGACGTTGATTACGCCGTCGGGAATGCCGGCCTTCTGCGCCAGGCGGGCCATCCGCAGGCAAGTCAGCGGCGTCTGCTCGGCGGGCTTCATCACGATGGTACATCCTGCCGCCAACGCCGGGCCCCACTTCCAAGCCGCCATCAGCATCGGGAAATTCCAAGGGATGTTTTGTCCGGCCACGCCCACCG
>CAYWTU010000691.1:0-2949 GCA_964461275.1 uncultured Pirellulales bacterium
GTCAGGGCCAACGGTGATAGGCCGGCACGGCGCAGAATCCCGCCGGAGTAGGCGTTGCCGATGCCGCCCAATAAGGTTGGATCGGTCAGCGCCCGTTTGAGCGTGTGGTTGCGCTTCCGTAGCGCAGCGGCGAACCGTTCTGGCGAGGCGGCGAAAACGTCGATGCCGCCCGGGTTGTGGGCGGCCAGCGCAGCTTCGCCTTGGACCACGTGCAACGACGCCCGGCGCTTGGCCCCCGCCTCGGTCAATAACAGCGTGCCCTGCGGAAAATCGAACGCCGCCAGGCAATGCTTGGCTGCTGGTCTTGCACGCGGCGGCTTCCAGTGCAGCCGACCGGCGATCATCAAATGCACGACCAGCCACAAATCGCCATCGAGGCCGATTGCGATTCGCTTGCCGAGCCGTCGTAACTGTAGCACCGTGTGATCGACGGCCGCTTCAACCGGCGGATCGAACGTTCGCACGACGAATGGGCTGGCGATGCGCACGCCCTCTAGGCGCTGGCCGATCACGCGGCGTTCGAGCGCCTCTAGGTAAATCACAATGTCCGGAAGCTCGGGCACAAGATCGAGCCCGTAGAATCAATCGTTTCGATTCAATGTGCGGCTAGTTCCCCGCGCCGCCGCTCACGGCTGCCGTCGGCTTGCCGTTGCCCACGATCTTGACGTTGGTCGACAAGAAGTACGCCTGGCCGTTGTGCTCAAACACCGCCTCGCCAAACATGGCGGCGTAACCGTTGGTCGGAACGTCCAGAACGTGTTGATACGAGCCGCCGTGGGACTCGGCCGCGGTCGATTCCCAAACGACCTTGCGGAAGTCTTTGGTGTCGGAATGCGAAATCCAGGCGGAAACCTCTTTGGGCGTTTGATCGGAGTCGACCGTCAGCGTCAGTTTGCCCTCTGCTTCGTTCAGCTTCCAACTCAGGTTCGGCATTTTCAATTGGCCGCAGGCCTGTTTGTGAAAAGCGGATACGGTGCCCACGACGCGGCGCAGATCACCCACGTCGTGCCCCTTGTTGGGCACATATAGAATTCGCTTTTCGCCGGAAAGATCGTCCCAATAATTCGACAGCGCGTCCAAGCACCAATATTCATCGTTGGTTCCCATGATGAGCAACTTGGGCTCCTGCAAGTCCTTCAGGTACGTGTACGGATCGACGATTTGTGAAAGCGCTTTTCCTTCGGGCGTTTGATTCTTTCCTTGAATGCCGCGTTTGGTGTAGTCTTCGATCTGCACCGAATACTCGCCCCAGGTGGCCAACTGATGCTGCATTTGCTTGTCGATATTGAGTGTATCGATGACCATCGGGGCGATGGCGTTGGCCCGCGGAGCGACGGCGCCGGTGAGCCAAGTGGTCCAGCCTCGCTTTGAGGCGCCGGTGACCGTGAAGCCCTCGACATTCAGCGACCACTCCTGCTTGGCGAACTCTTGAACGGCGTCCATCGCCCGCACGGCGCTCTTGACCATGGGCAGCAGCAGTGGCCATTCGGGATCGTTCGTCTTGAGAAACTGATCGAAGGTGTAGGCGATGATCTGGTCCTCGGCCATGCCGTCGAAGATCGGTTGGTGCGGCACATGGTTGAGCACCGCCACCGGGCTTTTCATCTGGTTGACCGCTTGGGTCAGGATCAATACCTCGCCGGGAAGGTTGTTTTCGCCTTCCTTGGGCGGCTGTTCGAGATCGGCCGACCAGTCGCCACCGCTGACCAACAGCAGCGCCTGCTTTTCATGCTGAACTTCCTTGGGTTTCAGCACCAGAAGCTGATGCTTCCACGGAATGTTTCGCCAGGTTTGCGAGGTGAGAATCAATTCCGTCACCGTCACGCCGCCCAGTTGCCGCTCGCTGCGCTTGACCCACTTGTACGAGGCGTCTTTCTTGGTCACGTAGTCCTGCAATGCCTGATGCGGCTCGCGGGCCAAAACCGGCGCCGCGACCAAACCCATTACCAGAACCAACCATAACCAACCGGTGCGAGAGCAGTTCACGATCTAATTCCTTGGCAGCAGAGAATGAAAAAACCTTGCTTACGGCAATGGCCGGCCGAAGGCGGTCGCCCCACGGCGAGGGAACAAAACAGCATAGTTCGCCCGTCCCGGGCCCGCCAGAGGGGAGCAGGCGGTGGCCTTAAGAGACCCCCAAACAACCTGACAACCGTCCCCTAACTCCCGTTGTTCTCAGCGAATCAAACAGGTTGATTGTTGGACTCTAAATGAACCGCTCCAGCACGCGACGGCTGTAGCGGTCGAACTGGCGGCGGTCGGGGACCAAAAACCGGATGCCGTGCCGGTCGACGATCAGCGCCTCGTGCGGACCGGTGCGGCGGACGTCGGTCTCATTTTGAATGGTGATCTCGACGCGGCCGCGGTCGGTTTCGATTTCCCAAACGGCCGGATCGTTCTGAGCCGAGGCGACAATGATCCGCTGAATCCGCGGCACGAACTCGGCCCGCGCAAGCTCGGCGAGCAATCGCTCGCGCAGATCTTCCGGCAGCGTCGCCGGGTCTTCCACCAGCGCCAACTCGTGCCCCTGCGCGTCGACCAATGCAATCCAACGGTCAGGGTCGGCGATGGGAAACGCGCGGACCGGCTGCACGCCAACATGCCGCTCGCCGTTGGCCATGGTCAGAACCAATTGGCCCCAGGCGTCTTGGGACAACTCAAACGGGGTGGTCATCGTCAATCCTCCAACACCTGAGCGGCCAATTCCGCCTGCGCACGATGCAGCCGAGCATACACGCCGTCGGCCTCGAGCAGCGCCTGATGGCTGCCGACCTCGGCCACGCGGCCGCGATCCAGCACCACCAACCGATCGGCCTTGCGCAGCGTGCTGAGGCGGTGGGCGATGGCAATGGTGGTGCGACCCTCGACCAGGTTGTCGAGCGCCTCTTGAATCTCGCGCTCGGTCTTGGTGTCAACGCTCGAAGTGGCCTCGTCGAGAATCAGGATTCG
>CAYWTU010000692.1:0-2946 GCA_964461275.1 uncultured Pirellulales bacterium
CGGCCGCTGAAGATGTTGCCCGGGATGATCAGCAACTGGTTTTCGATGGCCTTGGCCACGAACTGGCTGCCGGGTCCCCACGGCGCCTTGGGAAACGCATAAAACGCGCCGCCCGGCCGGACAATCTCGTACAGGTCGCCGATTCCCGCCAACAACCGATCGCGCTTCTGTCGGTACGATGCCATGTAGCCCGAGACATCCACGTCCATGGCCACGGCGGCGGCGCGTTTCATCGGCTGCGGCGCAGAAACGAACGTATACTGCTGGAGCTTGATCATCTCGTCGATCAGCGGCGTCGGACCGTGGGCGAAGCCCAGCCGCCAACCGGTCATGCCGTAGGTCTTGCTGAACCCATCGATAACCAGCGTCTGGTCGTTGTACGTGGCGGGCGAGACGAACGGTGCGTCGTAGCAGAAGGCGCGGTAAATCTCGTCGCTAATCAACGCAACCTCGCGCCGTTGGGCCAATTCCGCCAGCCCACGCACGTCGTCCTGGCTGGCGGTGATTCCGGTGGGATTGGCGGGACTGTTGAACAAGATCGCTTTGGTGCGCGGCGTGATGGCGGCCTCCACGCGCTGCAAGTCAATGCGGAAATCGGGATACGTGTCGACCACCACGCTCGTTCCGCCGGCCACGCCCACCAGCGCTTTGTACATCACAAAGTACGGATCGAAGATAATCACTTCGTCGCCCGGGTTCACCAGCGCCAACAGCGCCAGCACCAAACCGCCGCTGGTGCCGCTGGTGACGAACAGCTTGCGGTCTTGGCCTGCGTAGTCGCGGTTCACCAAGGCTTGCAGCTTGTCGCGCAGAACCGGCATCCCCTGCGTGAGCGCGTAGCTGTTCTTGCCGGACCGGATGGCGTCAATGGCCGCCTGCTGAACCGGCTCGGGTACGTCAAAGTCGGGCTGGCCGATCGACAAGTTGATCGGGTCGGTCATTCGGCTGGCCAGGTCGAACACCTTGCGGATGCCCGAGCTGTCAAACGAGTGCATCCGGTCGGCAATCCAGGCGGGGTTCATAGAGACTTTCGCGGGGAATCGTAAAAGATTCGTCGGCAGCCATGACGCCTCGACGGATCGCGGCAAAGCCCCTACCCGGCAATGTACCCATCGCGCACGCCTGCGGCCACTCGGCAAGGCCAAACAGCTAGGCCGCTCGGCGGATGGTCGCCGCCGGCGTCGGTTCCACGCGCGCGGCGTCCGTCCAGGGGGCCGGCAGTCTGGTCACGGCCCAGAACGAGATCAGCACCGGGACCATCATCCGGACCATGCCGGTTGTCAGCCCCAGGCCCATCGCCAATCGGCCGTTGCCAGGCGCCGTAGGCAGGACGATCTCGACCTGCATGGCGAAAGCCAAGATCGCCGTCACGGTGCATGCTGCGATCAACCAACTCCGCGACACAGCCGACCGCCGCGCCCAATAGCACACCAGCACCGCCGCCGCCGCGGGGGTGCCGATCAAGACGACGTTTTGCCACACGTTCAGAATCGCTTGGGCGTGCGTCTGTCGTTGGGCAACCCACTGGCCCAGGCGAATTCCCAATACGCTTTCACACACCCAGCCGCAACCAACCAGCGACAGCGGCAACAGCGACCAACCCAGGATCATCAACAACAGCGGCGCCGCCAGGAACGACAACACCGGGTGCCTACCGCTAAAGTGCTGCCGGCGAAACTGCCCGGCAATCACCCCGGCCAGTTTGTTCGGGTTTCCCAAACGAATGATCGCCGGCTCGTCGTCGGCGTCGGCCGCATGGCCGGCCGCCTGTGAGCCAAGCAGCTCTTGGTGATGGTCACGCAGCTCGCCCACGACGCGGCGGACGTAGCCCTGGGGCAGCCCCTGATGCACCAGCTTGCGTCCCACGCGTTCGATCCAACGGAGATTGCTCATCTTGGCCTCCTAACACACGATGTACTGCCGCCACGATGTCGATCCATTCCGCGACCGACTTGGACAACCTCGCGGCGCCGTCCTTGGTCAATTGATACACCACGCGCCGCCGGCCCCCGACTCGCTCGCGGTTGCCGGCCAGCAGGCCGCCTGCTTCAAGCCGATGCAGCACCGGGTAGATGCATCCTTCGCCGAACGACAGCGCTTGACCGCTGGCGGCGTGAATGGCCTGCACCAACTCGTACCCGTGCATCGACCGCAGCGATAGCAACCGCAGGATCAACAATTCCGGAACGCCGTTGAGAAAGTCGGGGTTGGAACGCGTCATCGTCTTCTTTCCGCGAACTCAGGTACGCCATTGCGACGGCCCGCCGTGAGCGGCGCTTCGCAGTGGGCGTGGGGCGGGTATGTACCTCGAAGTTCGAGGTATGCCAATAGCAATCGGCCGTTTCGGCGGCAAATTTTCAAGTTTTCTCGCAGCGCCGCGAGCGACGGCCCGCGCCGTGGCGAATCAGGCAACGCTGGCAAGAACCGATGCGTGCTTCGTACAATACGGGCGACCGTCGCGCCCTCCAAATCCAAGTCCCGGCTCCCAGGATCCCGCCGTCATGCCTGTCTTCGATTTGAACTCCACCCTCCGGCAACGCCTTGCCGAGCGTCGCGAGGGACACGCCCTGGACCGATGGTTCTACACCGACGCGGACCTGTATCGCCTAGAAATGGACGCGATCTTCCACACCGGCTGGCTGTTCGTCGGTTACGGCTGCCAGATCCGCCGGCCCGGTGACTATTTCACCTACGAGTTCGACGACGAGTCGGTGATTCTGATCCGCGGCGACGACGGTCAGATCCACGCGCACTACAACACCTGCCGGCACCGTGGATCGCGGATTTGCACGCAGTCATCGGGCCACGTCGGCAAGTTGGTGTGCCCCTATCATCAATGGGTTTACGCCCGGGATGGTCGGCTCTTGTCGTGCGGGGGCATGCCCGACCCGATCGACAAACAGGCGCTCCCGTTGGCCCGCGCGCACGTTCGCGAGGCGGCGGGTC
>CAYWTU010000693.1:0-2925 GCA_964461275.1 uncultured Pirellulales bacterium
GAGCAGTGGTTTTGTAAACCTCAGGTCGGGGGTTCGACTCCCTCCGCCGGCACCAGTCCCCGTCAGTTCGGCAGTTCGTACACCTCGTAGATGAACCAGGTGTCTGCATTCGGCATGAACCGCAGCTTGCAGTTCGGGGACGAAGCAGTGAATTCGGTTGCAGATTTCTGCTGCAGCGGGCCGGCGACAGTGGCAGCGGAAGCCTTGCGCGAGGCCAGCAGTTTTTCGTAGTTGGGACCGGTATTGGCGTGGTTTACGATCGTCACGGCAACCAGGCGTCCGGCCGGTCCGGCGGCATCGAAGTCGTAGTTGACCGCCATGACGTCGGTGCCGGCATCGCGGTAATCGCCTGACAGCGCACTGATTCTGAACTTGGCGGGGCCCGTGCCTCCCGTTGACGGCTCGCCGCCGCGCGCCTGGATGTCGCGCTCGACGCTCGCGACGGTATCGACGCCGGGCTGGACCCTGGCGATCTTGCAGGTCGCGTTGGCGGGCTTGGCTGCAGCGGGTGCCGCATTCGTCGTCACCGCTGCGGTCTGCTCGGTGCAAGCTTTCTGTTCTCCGAGCTTGCAGGCCTTAGCGCGAAGCGTTGCGGCCTTCGACTTGTCCGGCGTGACGCCGTCGCCAGCACCGTAGCTCAGGCTCAGCAAGTAGCAGGCAATGGCCGAGTCCCCGTCGCAGGCGCGTTCGTATAGCGCGGCCGCCTTCGTATAGTCCTTCGGCAAGTTGTCGCCCAGGTAGTAGAAACCCCCGAGCACCGCACAGGACGCCGCATATTTTCCATCGCAGGCTTTCTGGTAAAGAGCGACCGCCTTCGCCGTGTCTTTCGGCACGCCTTCGCCTTTCATGTGTAGCCCGGCCAGCCAGTGGCAGGCCTGCACTGTCGCCACGTCGGCATCGCAAGCAGTCCGGTAGAGCGGGGCAGCCTTGGCTAGATCCTTGGGGACGCCTTCGCCCTGGTGGTATAGCAGTGCGAGGTTGAGGCAGGCGGTCGCCTCCTTGGCAGAGCACGCCTTCTGATAGAGCGCCACGGCTTTTGGCAGGTCTTTCGCGACGCCGATGCCATTCCGGTAGTAATAACCGAGCTGCGTGCAGCCCACAAGAATGCCGCCGTCGCAAGCCTTGGTGTAATTGACCGCTGCCTTCGCCTCGTCCTTGGCAGCGCCACGACCGTTCCCGTACTGGTCGCCCAGCAGGGAACAAGCTTGCGCGTTTCCAGCCGTGCAGGCCTTCTCGAAAAGCGCGGTGGCCTTGATTTCGTCTTTTGCCACGCCTTCACCCAAGTTGTGCAGAAAGCCCAGGTTGCTGCAGGCACTCGGCTCGTTGGCGTCGCAAGCCTTCTTGTAGAGGGCAGCCGCGCGAGTGGCGTCCCTGGTCACGCCCTCGCCATTCCGGTAGAGAAGTCCGAGATTCGTACAGGCGCCAGCGATATCGTGAGCGCAGGCCTTCTCGTAGTAGCCGGCGGCCAGTGTCCTGTTGACGCTGAATCCTTCCGTGCCGTTGTCGTAGGCGAGGCCGATGGAATAGCAGGCTGCCGCATTTCCTGCATCACAGCGTTTCGGCGATATCATGAAATCGGCGATGTCGCTGGTCTTCTTGAGTACTTTCAGCTCGTCGTCATATCCGGGCAGCGCAGTCGAGGTCCTCGCGCCCCTGGCGATCAGCAGGGTCATGGTGTTGACGTCCTTGTTATCCAGCGCGATTTTCAGCGGAGTCCGACCCTGATCATCTTTCGACTCAAGTTCCGCATTCTTATCCAGCAGCCAGCGCATCGCCGCGGCATTACGGTTCTCGGCAGCCCAGTGCAAGGCCGTCATCCCGTGCTCGTCCGCCAGTTCCGTGAATCGCAACTTGTTGCGAGCCCGCGCTCTCAGGATTGTATTGATGGCCGCCTGCAACTGGTTGCTCTTGATCGCGTCAAGAACCTCCTTGTCGATTTCCTCATAGGCTTCGCCAAGCTTGTGAAGCGCGGCGGCATCGCCGGTGGCTGCCGCTGCCTCCAGTCGCTTCCACTTTTCCGCTTCCGATTCCGCGGCCTCACGCGCCTTGAGGGTATCGAGCAAATCCTTCGCTTCCGGATTGCTTTGTGCGGCGGCAAGTGCCAGGTATTCCTTCGCCTTCGCCATATCCTTCTCGACGCCAACCCCGTCGGCATAGAGTCTTCCAAGGTTGGCCTGAGCCACCGGATGCCCCAGCTTCGCGGCGCGCCTGAACATCTCGGCCGCTTCCGCGGGTGCGGGCTTGCCGCCATTTGCTACTCCCGTCAGCAGCAGATTGCCCAGATTGTTCTGCGCCACCGGGTTCGAATCTGCCGCAAGGCGATAGAACTTCACGGCCTCCGGTTCGCTCTTCGCATAGCCATGCAGGCCGGCCAGGTACGCCGAGCCGACCAGCGCCTGCGCTCGCGGATCCTTGGCCGCGGCGGCATCGAGCGATACCTTCGAGGAAGCCGCGATCACGCGATCGAGCAAGGCGCCGCTCGATTGCTTCAGCCAGTCTTCGGCGGGAATCGCATCGAGCGCGGCAATCGCGGATGCGTCGCGGTTGCTGGCCGCCGAACCGACGTGGACTGGAGCGGCGCCGAAAACGAGCATTACGGTCGTGATCAGCGCAGGCGTGCAACGCAGGCCGTCAGGCCGTGACGCGATGGACATGCGGATCCCCCGACTTCACGTCGAATGTGGCCAGAACGCTGCGCCCGCTGCGCGGATCCTCGCGATTGTCGATCGCCACGACCTCGGTCCGCAGCCGCTCGCGGCTGAGTTCGCAGCGCATGTAGCCGTTGTGCAGGCCGTCGTGCCACTTCGCGCCGGGATTGAGCGGCAGGTAGGCGCTCTTGTCGTAGGTCGTGGTCGCGATCGAGGACACCACCAGCTCGACGCCGACCGGGCGTCCCGCGGCATTCGCGAGATCGCAGGCCCAGAA
>CAYWTU010000694.1:0-2925 GCA_964461275.1 uncultured Pirellulales bacterium
AATGGAGTGGCGGCGTGTGTGACCGACGTGGCCAACGCCTCGTAGGTTGAATGCAGGCCGGGTCTGCCGTTTGCAGAGCCGCCCGTCATTCTTGCCGGACGACCGCTAAAGTCAAGCAAACCCGCCGAAATACTGGCAATAAGGTCTGCCAGGGTTGCCCAGCCCTGCCTTGTCGCTGAGTTTGCGGCAAGACGCGCCCAGATTATCGGTCACGTAAGGCCCGCGAATGAGGAAAAATCTGCGGGATCGATCAGGCAGTCGACGGCAGCACGCCATTTTTGGGGGTAAACGGCGGCTTCCCGGCCCCAGCCTAGCGGCCCGCCGTCAGGCTCTCGTACGTGCGCCTTGGCGGAGGCGCATCGCAGGGACTATCTGCACCGCCGGAGGTCTCTTTCGCCGGACTGTGTTGGCGGATGTCGGCCAAGGCCACCTGATACAAATGGCTGCCGTGCGGCGTGGGATAGTCGCTGGCGATGCACGCCTGGCAAAGTTCCGAGGCTCCCAATCCAATCGCCTTGGCAATCGATTCGATGGGCAAGTAGCGCAGCGAATCGGCCCCCAACTGCCGGGCCATTTCGGCCTGAACCTCCTCGGTCAACGGCCCGCCTTTCAAGAACTTAGGGGCAAACAGTTCGTCGACCGTGGACATGTCGATGCCGTAAAAGCACGGGGCCACGATGGGCGGACAGGCCACCCGCACGTGAATCTCCTTGGCGCCACCCAGTTCGCGAATTCGCTTGAGCAAGACCTTCATCGTCGTCGAGCGGACAATGGAGTCTTCAACCAGCAGCACGCGTTTGCCTACGAGCACCTCGCGCAGGGGCGTGTACTTGGTCTCGGCCTTGTTGCGGCGATTGCTGCTCCCCTCGATAAACGTACGGCCGCTGTAGCGATTGCGGATCAGCCCTTCGAGGGCCGGCACCTTGAGGCGGTAGGCCATGGCGTCGGCGGCGGCTTTGCTGGTGTCGGGGACCGGGACGATGATGGTGTCTTCATCGATGGGGGCCGTTTCCAAGCGCGCCAGCTCCTCGCCCAGCGCCTTGCGCGACAGGTAAACGCTGCGGCCATCGAGCGTGCTGGCGACGTTGGCAAAATAAATCCACTCGAAGAAACAATGCGCCTTGCGCGGACTGGGAGCGAAGGTTTCCACGGAGAACTTGCCGCCGGTAATGACGATTGCCTGCCCGGGTCGGAGCGAATGGATGGAATCGGCGGCGAAGCCGAGGTTCAACAGCGCCACGCTTTCGCTGGCGGCGGCGAACAGCGCACCATCGAAGGCGTAGCACAGCGGCTTGATCCCCAGCGGGTCGCGGGCCACCAGCATGTCGCCCAAGGCGTTGAGCAAGACGAGCGAATAAGCGCCGTCGAACAGCTTGTCGATCTGGCTCATCATCTCGACCAGCGTCGGCCGTTGGTCGCCCGAGAGCTGCCGGCTGATGGCGTGCATGATGATTTCGGTGTCGGTCTCGCGGGCCAAATAATTGTCGTTGTCGTCCAACAATTCGTTTCGCAGCTCGGCATAGTTGGCCAACTGTCCGTTGAAGGCGAAACTGAACCATTTGTGTTTTTGCAGGTGATGCCGCTCGAAGGGCTGGGCGTAGCTGCGGTCTTCGGCCCCACAGGTGGCGTAGCGGACGTGTCCGATGGCGGCCTGGCCGACGTATTGCTGCATCAGGCTTTCCTGCTTGCCGCGGTGGTTCAAGCGGAAGACCTCGCTGACGCTGCCGACGTCTTTGTGGGTGTCGATGAGCTGGTTGCGCTGTGGATTGAAGGTGGTCATTCCGGCCGACAGTTGCCCACGGTTCTGCACGTCGAGCAGCATCCGGGGCATCAACCGCGAGGCCTCGTGGGGGCCTTCCGCCGGACACAACGGACTTACCTCGCGTCCCGACAGGTGATACACCGCCGCGACGCCGCACTCGTGATGCAATTGGCTCATGGGTCGGCGAGTCCTGTCGGAACAGTGGTAACGAGCTTGAGATGGGCCCTACGGCGCGCACCGCCAGCGCCGCGGTCAAACTACTTCTTCTTGCGACAACCGGCTTTTCGCGAGAAGTTTATTTTAGACCGGCGCGGCCGATTCCTCAATCAGCCTCGTCGGCAGTAGGGTTTTCTGGCAAAATCGGTCGTGAGCCGAGTTCTTCAATCGACATTCCCATGCCCGACCTGGTCCGCCAAGAAATCGCCGCCTCCGCTCAAACGGCCGTCGTCAAGATCGGCACGCGGCCGCTAACGCGCGCCGACGGCGTCTTGGACGACGCCCGCGTCGCCCGACTGGCTGAGGAAATTCATCACCTGCTAACGACCGGCCGGCGTTTGGTTTTGGTCAGCTCCGGCGCCGTGGGCGCGGGCATGGGCCAATTGGGCCTGAAGTCGCGGCCGACCGATCTGCCGCATTTGCAGGCGGTCGCGGCGATCGGGCAGAGCTACCTGATGCAGGCCTACGAGCGGTCGCTGCGGACGCACGGCCGCCACGCCGCCCAAATCTTGCTCACCGCCGACGATCTCGAAAACCGCCAGCGTTATCTGAACGTCCGCAACACACTGCTGGCTTTGTTGGAAATGGGCGCCGTACCGATCATCAACGAAAACGACACGGTCAGCGTCGACGAATTGAACACCACGTTTGGCGACAACGATCGGCTAGCGGCCTTGGTGACCAATTTGATTCAGGCGCCGCTGCTGGTGATCTTGTCCGACGTTGCGGGACTGTACGACCGCGATCCGATGCAACCCGGCGCCAGCCGGATCGCCACGGTCATTAAGCTGGACGATCAGATCATGGGCCTGGCCTGTGACCGCGCCACCGGTCTCAGCAAAGGGGGCATGGCCAGCAAGCTCCGGGCGGCGCGGATCGCCACCGCTGCCGGGGAGAACGTGATCATTGCCAGCGGCGTTGAAGCCAATGCGCTGAGCAGGATTTTT
>CAYWTU010000695.1:0-2920 GCA_964461275.1 uncultured Pirellulales bacterium
CGCTCGTCTTGGAAGCAACTTCGCGGACCATTCGCGCGCCCATGTTTTCATAGACGTCTTCCAGGTCGATTTCCTTGGCGACGCTGACGCCGTCTTTGGTGACCGTGGGCGAGCCGAAGCTCTTCTGCAAAATCACGTTGCGGCCCTTAGGACCCAGCGTGACTTTAACCGCCCGGGCCAGTTTGCCAACGCCGCGACGAATCGCGTCGCGGGCCTCTTGATCGAATGCAATCATCTTGGCCATGTTCTTTAATCTCCTGTTTTGAGTGTCGACGCCCGCCACAGCTTGGCGCCGGTTCTTGTTTTTGGGGGCACTACCCTTGTCGGTCTTAAGCCGGCCCGGCCTGTGTTCCGCGCGATAGATTCTGCGTTAGTCCTCGATCACCGCTAGGATGTCGTCCTCACGGAGCAAGGTGAGCTCGCGATCGCCAACCTTGATGGCGTCGCCACCCCACTTGGTGAACAACACACGATCGCCCGCCTTGACTTGCAGCGGCGCACGGCGCCCGTCGTCCAGCAGGCGACCATCGCCTACGCTGACGACCACCCCGCGGGTCGGCTTGTCCTTGGCGCTGTCCGGGAGCACGATGCCGCCGGCGGTCTTGGCCTCGGCCTCTTCGCGCTCGACGACCACGCGGTCGCCCAGCGGCTGGAGCTTGACGGAACCTTCGCTGACTTTCTTCTTGGGCTTGGCAGCGGTCGTGGACATGGATTCGTAACCTCCTGATATGGTGTGGTTTATCGCCGAGGCGCGACGGCGGCCGCCGGACTTGAAAACGTCCGGCGTCGTCTCACCAGCGCGGCCCTCGGCTGCCAAATGGGCGCAGTTTTTCCGAGTGCCAACGAGGAAACGCAACTGGCGCGCCAAAGCAGCCATCTCGCCGGCCGTTCATTTGTAAGTTCCAAAGCAGCAGCCTGTTACGGCTAGAAGCGTGGCTGAGGCTTCGCGCGTCGACGAGCGCCGATCGGCAGTCGCAGTGGTTATACCGGTCAAGGGCTGCCAATTTGACATGGAACCAAAAACTTGGTCCGTGCCGCCAAATTCTTTTGGCGGTGGACCGTCAGGATTGTTAAGCTAGCCCCTAGTGGGGTGGCCGCTGGTCAGCGTGTCTGACCGGCGGCGTCGCTGGGTCGCCTTCCCGGAACAAAGTCGGCCCAGCGAGCCCCGAGCTTCGCCGCGCGCGGTCCTTGTGGCAGCGTGCGAGCCGTCCGTCGTAGGCGTCATTTTCTCACGCGAGGCGCGCCATGCTTCACGGCGCATCGAGTTTCAATCTGTCGAGCCGCCGCTCCCGCGGCAGGCGTCCGTTTCGCGGAGGGTTGCTGCACCCGTTGTACGTCGAGGCGTTGGAAGATCGGCGCTTGATGGACGCAGCCGCCGGCGCCACGACTGTCGAACTATGGCCCGACCTCGGTTTGAGTCCGCCGAATACCAGCTTTGAGCTTTGGCCCGGCGGTCCCTTGGCCGAATCCAGGCCACATATTCAAGCGCAATGGCAGGTCGGCGATTCGCTTTATATTTTCCTGACCACGGATCTCAGACCGTTCCCGCAACTGTGGAAGACCGATGGCACCGAGGCCGGCACCGTCCTACTGTTGTCTGGCGGAAGCGGCCCGGGTTTCGGAAATTCGTTCGCCGTGGACGAAGACAACGGCGATGTCTACTTCGCCTGGGGCACATACGGCGGCGTAGGACTGTGGAAGACAAACGGCACGCGCGAGGGGACGGTGCTCTTGCGCGACAACTGGACCGACGGCCCGCGCATCGACGATCCATGGCCGTCCGGCCCCCGCAGTTTGGTCCAGGTCGACGGCGACATCTATTTCATGGTGGAAGGTTTCGCCGGTCGTTCTCGACCGTCGATCTGGAAGTCGGACGGCACGGCACAGGGGACCGTGCGGGTCTTCGACTTGCAGTCGATCGTGCCCAACGGCATCGAGCTGTTTGCATGGACGACGAGCGATCTGGTCTCGCTCAACGGCAAGATGTATTGCACGGCGTCGTACTCGTTGGGCGTTCCCGGATCGCTGGAGTTTCACACGGTATTACTGGCCAGCGATGGCACGACAGCGGGAACCGGCGTCGTTACGGAACTGGATCTTCCCGGGGACAAATACCAACGCGGCAGGGAATTGCTTGTGGCGGGCGGCATGTTGCTGTTCACAACGGTGGACGCCAACGACCGTACGGAACTGTGGAGCAGCAACGGGACGAGCGCTGGAACCCATCGACTGACGTCGGGGGCCGACATTCGATTGATCTCGTTGGATTCCGAGCGTAGCGATCTGGTCTACACGCGCCGCCGAATGCTGGTGCCGGTCGGCGACCAGGTGTTCTTCGCCGCGGTCACGCCCGATGGATTGAATCAACTCTGGGCGACCAACGGCATGCAAACCGGCACGCGCCTGGTGATGACGTTCCCCGGAAGTCGCTTTAATTTCTTTGGCCAGGGACACGTGGGCGAGTTGGTCGACGTCGACGGCGTCGCCTACTTCACCATGAGCGGCAAGAAAACCGAGCTTTGGCGCAGCGATGGGACGGTGGAAGGGACGTACGCTTTATTGACGCTCGATTATGGCCAGCCGCCTATGCTGCCGTATGCGCTTAATAGCTTTCCTAACGCCGTTGCGCCGCCGGTGGCCAGCATCGACGGCCTGATCAACGTGGACGGCCGACTGATGTTCTTTGCCGACGACGGCGTCCATGGCCGCGAACTGTGGCAGTCGGATGGAACGGTGGCCGGCACCGGGCTCGTCAAGGACTTCGTTCCGGGCATCGAAGGGAGCTACGGTGAGGCGCTGGGTGTGCTGAATGGGCGGTTGATCGTGGCGACCGGCGCCGACCAAGACATGTCGGTGTACTAGTTGACCGTGACGCTAGGCGAACTGCCGCCGCAGGAAATGCCCATCCCGGCGCCGGACG
>CAYWTU010000696.1:0-2909 GCA_964461275.1 uncultured Pirellulales bacterium
GCGGCACGGGAAATAGTGGAAAACGTCGCCAAGAAGACCGAAGCCATTCGGCGGCAAACAGACGAGGGACTGTTGGCGATTGTGGAAGGCTACATGCGGGTCAACCAGCTGTGCCTGCCCGCCGGTCACTATCGCGTGGAAGAGGGAAGCGAGCACTTCCTGTTCTACGAGTTGGAGGAACGCCTCGGGCGGCCGTTCATCCACGGCCACATCGTGGGCCTGGGCATCTACTGTCTCAGCCGGCTGCAAGGCCATCGGGCCGCATGGATCACCGGCCTGATGGACGAGATGGGCCTGGAATATCACCCGGCGGCGATGGACATCCGCCGCGTCGATCTCGAGGCGTCGCTGCGCAATCTGCGCGCCTTCACCGAGCAATCCGGCAAGTGGTACAGCGTGATCCAAGAGCGCCCGATCACCGACGCGTGGATCGACGAGACGCTGGCCGGGCTGCGGTTTGCGGGGTAGGGGGCGGACGTGAGTTGTCTAAGCCTGCGTCAATCGCGCATGCGACTTGACGCGGAACGATCAGAAACTGAGAAACGTAGTGTTGAAACTCTATAAACGCGTTGGGGGAATCCTCAGTTACTATGAAGCGTGGCTGCAAGACGGGGCCTTATACGAACATTGGGGCGTAGCAGGCGAGCGGGGCGAACTCAAGGAAATAAGAATTGGGCAAGTCGCGGACGAGGAATCGTTGTTGCAGGAACACTTGCTTCCCGCGATCAAGGACGGTTTTCACCCCATCGCCTTGGACGACCACGCATTGCTGGTTGTCGAGTACTTGATCGAGGGAATGGGGCGCCTGGAAGACTTGGAGAAACGCCATTCACTCGAGGAGCGCCTCAATGAAGCCCTTGGGTGGACGGGACTTGGACACTGCGATGGCGGCAGCATCGGTTCCGGGACGATGGAAGCCGCGTGTTTTGTCGTTGATTTTGATCTGGCCCAGCGGGTGATTGCGGCCGACCTGCGGAATACGCCATATGCCGACTACGCGCGCATTTATCAGGAATGATGGCCGAGGTGCATTTGTCGACATTGCGTGTCTGTCGTCCAAGGCGAGCGCACACGCCAAGCGAACTGCGCTCAGTGCCCGCCAAGTGGATCAACGCCGATTGCCCTTTACTGTGCCGCACGGGGTTCGCCCCATCGCAGTTTGCCCGTGTTGTCGCGCTGCGTGCGGTGTTTGCCTAGATTTACAGGCGCCGGCCGGGGGTGGGTCGCCAATTCCTGCTCGCCGCCCCGGAATTCTTCCCCCGCCGGAAAAACCCGCAAGTTCGGCACAGTTTAACACGATAACTACAGCGAAGGTTTGCACGATTCCGCCTGCCGTACCGTTGGGGTGTGCCCTTGGTCGACGGCGCCGCGGAAAGGGACGGGTCAGGGAAGGACGCCCCCATGAATGTCACACGGATGACGACCGGCTTGCTCTTAGGACTAGCGCTGCTGGCGTGCGGAACGGGTTGCAGCGATATGTCGGCGGCCGGTCCGGAGTTGGGGCTGTTGGCCTATCCGATACCGGTCAGCCCGTACTTCCAAGACCGTCAAGAAGACAAATTCTGGGAACAAGAGCGCTATCGCCGCGTGCCGGTCCTGGGACCCGTGACCGCCGGTGCGCCCGCCGTGGCCTTGGACCCGCCCAGCCCCGACGAAGTCATGCGGGCATTGGAGAAGGCCCGGCCCGTGGAAGGTGGGCTTCCATTCTTGTACGAAAAGATGCGCAACAACGTGCGGATCGAAACCGAGTTGTGCGCCGACTATCTCGACCCGCCGCGGGTCTATCCGCTGATCGGCCCGGCCCAACTGCACCACGCGCACTACAAATGCACGGTCTACTTCAGCGAGACGACCCATTACGGTTGGCCGCTGCCCTACACCACCACCGACGAGGATTGCCGCGAGGTGGTGTACATCGATCACGATCACTTCCATCGTGTAGGCGACACGACCGACGATTGCGAAGCCTGCATCGCCAAGCACTAGGCGAATCGGTTCGCGCTGCCGCTTCGCATGCGTCGCCAACCGGCGCTGCTGTCAGGTACGGAGTACCTGACGTCACGCATCCAAAAAACTTTGCTGCCGCTGCCCCCTCACCCCGGCCCTCTCCCGGAGGGAGAGGGAGAAAAGAACACGCTCGCCGCCAGCTTGAGCGCCCCGTACAACACCATCTCTTCGCCAAGCTGGGCCGGCACGATCTGAAACGTGCCACGCAAAGGTGGAAAGACGTACTGGTCCACCGCCGTCCGCACCGGCGCCAAGAACAGCTTTTCGCCCATCAGCGACACTCCGCCGCCGATCACCACGGCCTGGGGCGCCAAGAGCGTAATCATCTGCGCTACACCCCAGCCGAGAGCCTGCGTGGCGGAGTGCAAGACGGCAACCGCTAGTGCGTTTCCCTCGCCGGCGGCGGCCGCCACCTGCCGGGCCTGTATCGCTTCGATGGTTCCGGCACGGCAAAGTAGATCGGCGGCTGACCGATCTTGCGAATCAAAGGCCAAGGCTTCGGCGACCGCGCGCTGCGTCTGGGCGGCGATTCCCCAGCCGGCCGCCAGCGATTCCAGCGTTTGCTGTGAGCCCTTGGCGTCTAGCCCCGGCCGCAGATGCCCTAGTTCCGCTGCCCCGTGTCCGTTGCCAGAGTAGATTTCGCCCCCCATGATCAGCCCGCCGCCGATGCCCGTGCCAACGGTGATATAGAACACCGGATTGCGGCCGCGCCCGGCGCCGAAATGTGCTTCGGCCAGCCCGGCCACGTCGGCGTCGTTGCCGACAACGGCCGGCAGGCCCAGTTCGCGGCGACACCAGTCGACCAGCGGAAACTGGTCCCAGCCCCGAATGTGGTGGCTCTTGACCGCCCGGCCTTGGGCAGCATCGACCGGCCCTCCAAATCCGACGCCGATGCCACGGAC
>CAYWTU010000697.1:0-2905 GCA_964461275.1 uncultured Pirellulales bacterium
GCGACGCCCAGCCATCCGGCGAGTTGATCTCGATTGCCGCGGTTGATCCGCTCACTCTCTCGGGAGTCTTGCCGCACGCGCCGCGCGTGCCGGCCCAAGGGACCAACCGGCTCTGCCTGCGCGACGGCGAATTGATTGCCTGCGTGGTGGCGGGCGAATTGCGATTCCTCATCGAGCCTGCTACCGAAGCGGAGCGTCCGACGATCGTGCGCGCACTGGCGCCGCCGATGCCGCGTCGTTCCTACTACCGGAATGTGGCCCTTTTTTCACCGGCACTGTCCGACCAACAGCGCCTTGCCGGCAAACAATCTGATTAAGCGATGACGGCGGTAGAAATCTGTTCCCGCGCGAAGCGCCACCTGGGCCGGCTTTTAGAGTCCAACCAACAATCTCCTCGGTGCGCTGGAATCGGCGGGAGTTAGAGGGCCGTTGTCAGGTTGTTTGGCCGGCTCTCACACTTCGTGAGGCAAACCCACGTAGAGCTGTAAAATCTGGCTCTGCACTTTGATGGCCCGAATCAGCGTCCAGACCTGTTCCATGGCGAACTGGTCGGGACAGGTGGCCGCCAGGCGCTCCAACTCCTCGGTCATCGCCGCATGCTGGTCAGTGGCCGCTTGCAGGCGGATGCCCATTTCCTGCCAGGCCGCGCTGAGCTTATCCTCGTGGGCTAGGTCGTCCAGATTGCCTACGTTGTTGGCCAACAGCAAACACAGCCGAGCCACATCGCGGGGCATGGCCTCGGGCTGAAGTTGCTGGATGCGCAAGGCAAGCTCGTGACAGTTCATGGCCCGCGCTCCGTGCGGAGCGCCTCCCCAAGGCGGTTGCGGCTCAATGGTGATGCTCAAAGCGGACCGAACGGGCGCGTTGGCTGCCAACCGACGTGGGCTTGGCTTCGTAGGGAGTGACAGGTAGCCACGAAGAGAACGGTCGCTAGGAGAAGTCTAGTTCGACGCGCCCTGGGAAGAGGCGACCACGGCTGCCCAAAACCGGCCCGCCATCCGGCCGCGGGACCGGTTGTAACGAAAAAGCGGGCGGCAGGCGGCACTGGTCAGCGCCTCCTGCCGCCCGCGAATTGGATACGCCAGCGCGTGCGAGCCGATTACAGCTCGTCCCACTCGTCGGTTTCCAGCACGAAGTCAATCGCGCTGACCTGCTTGTTCGCGAAGCCGTTGGTGGCCGTTGCGGTCACCTTGCGGAAATCGTACAGCCAGTAGGCGATTTCGGCGTTGCTCAGCGTGGCTTGGTTGCCCGCTGCCGTCAGGCGGCTGTCCAGGGCCGAATCGTGCAGGGCAGCCAAGGCGGCGCCATTGCCGAAGGCCTTGACCGAAGCGAAGCCCGAAGCCGCCTGCGTCGCCCCGCCGACGTTTTGCCGCGCCGCGCGGTCGACCGCCGAAAACTCCCCGTCGGCGCCGCCGTGGAACACGGCCACGTCGTTGCCACCCGAGCTGTAGGCCCGCACCTTGGTAAAGGCCTCGGCGCTGGCCATGTAGCCTGGGCCGCTCAACTGCGACAGGCTGCTGGTCGCGGTGAACTGGTCGTTGCCCGCGGAGTCGTAGAGATCGGCCAAGTCGGCTCCACCCGCGCTAAACGCCCGCACCTCGTCGAACCCGCCTGCTAGATTCCGGTAGCCGGATCCGGACATCGTGGTTTCCGTGGGCCGGACCACCAGACGGTCGCTCCCGGCCGAATCGTAGAACGCCGCCGAATCGTTTCCGCCCGAGGCAAACGTCCGAGTCGAATCGAATCCCTTGGCGATAATGCTAAAGGCGTCGCCAACCAACTGCGTCTCCGTTGGCTTTGCGGTCAGATGATCGTCTCCGGCAGAATCGTACAGCACCGCCGTATCGCGGCCGGTCGAGGCGAACGCCCGCACCGTGTCGAAGCCGCGGGCGGTGTTCAGGTATCCGGACCCCATCATCTGGGCGAACTCAGGCCGGGCGACCAACTGGTCGTCGCCGGCGCTGTCGTAGAACGACGCCGTGTCGGCGCCCGACGAGGCCGTTGCCCGCACGATATCGAAACCGCGAACGGACGTCACCAAGCCAGCGCCGGCCAACTGTACGCTGTCGGGCCGGGCCACGAATTGATCGTCTCCGGCGCTATCGGTCATCTCGGCACGGTCGAACCCGGCCGTCCCTTGTACGCGGAGATTCTCAAAACCGGCCAGCGTCAGGCTGTAATTGTCGCCCGTCATCACGGCCTCGTCCGACCCTGCCGTCAGCCGATCGTCACCCACACTGTCGCGCACGATCGCCCGATCCAGCCCGCCGCCGCCGTCGACGACCAGCGTCGTGGCACAGGCCACACTGATCCGGTAGGTAGCCGAAGTGAGCGTAGCCACGGTCGGCCGCGCCAGCAGCGTTTCGTCGGCCGACGAGCCGTGGATGGTCACGTGATTGTTGCCGGTCAAGCCGTCGAAGGACACGGCATCGTACTCCGCGGAGTCCAATTCGTATCGGAGGCCGTTGAGCACCGCCACAATGGTCTGGCCGGCGAAGACCTCGAACTGATCGTCGCCGTCGGTGCCGCGGAGAACCAGCAACCGCTCGTGTCGTTCGTGGCCCACCGCCGCCGTGGCATCGGCAGCCGCCGCGGACTTGAGCGCGGTCCCGCCGCCGCCGGGGACAAAAGTGATTGTCTTAGCCAGCGGCGAGCTGGTGTTGCCCGCCAGATCGACGGCCACCAATTGCAGGTCGGTCGCCACGTTGGCCGGGTTGAGCGTCACGTTGGTCAAGGTGAAGGCGCCGGCGCCGTTGGTCGCGGCAGTTGTGGTGTTGTTGAGCACCACGTTGACATTCGGGCTGGCCACCCCCACCAGCGTCACCACTTGGGCGTTGGCGCTGCCGTCGCCGTTCTTGAACGCCGGGTCCAAATCCAGTGTCGCCGGCGCCGCCGGCGCCGTGGT
>CAYWTU010000698.1:0-2904 GCA_964461275.1 uncultured Pirellulales bacterium
AGTACTATTGTCTGGCAGATCGGCCTCGGTGTGCCAATGGGGATAATAGAAATCGATCACGTCGCAGGCCGGAATGCCCGCCACTTCGCGCAGCGCCAAGTGATCGTCGCGGACCGCGTGCTTGACCTGCGGAACGAACTCTCCAATCCCCAACTCGCGGGCCGTCGACCATAGTCCCTCGGCCACAGGGCGCGACTCGGGCCAGCTCATCGTCGTGCCCTCGTAATGCAATTGCAAGTCGGCGTCGGCCACCATGTCCAGCACCACCGCCGCGCGATATTGATTGCGCGGCCGCTGGGTGGCGTAGTCGTGGGCGAAATACTCAGAGCCCATAAAGTAGTGGTCGGTGTCTTTGAACACGAACTCTTCGGCGTCAAACAGAATAAAATCGACGCCCAGTTTGCCTTCCACTGTCGCCATTTCGTGGGCCAACTCCATGAGCAGCGCCACGCCGCTAGCGCCGTCGTTGGCGCCGATGAATTGACCGCGCGGGCGTTGCGGATCGCGATCGGGGTAGGGCCGGGTGTCGTAGTGCACCGCCAGCAGAATCCGCTGCCGCGTCTGCGGACGCCAATGTACGATGAGGTTGGTCAGCGTCACGGGCTGGCCGGTTTGCGGATGACGAACCTGAAACCGCTGCCGGCGGACCTGGCCGTCCAGCCGCTGAAAGTGATCCACCAAGAGTTTCTGCTGGGCCGCCATGCCGGCCGAGCCGCTGGGCCGGGGCCCAAGTTCGCACACCTGGCGGAGGTACTCGTAAGCCCGGGCGCCGTTAAATGGAATCTTATCCAGCGGCAAGCTGCTAGGGGGCTTGGCCGCAACTTGCGTGGTCGGCGACGGCTGGGACCGGCCAGCAGTTTCCCCCGGCAGTCGCCAGGCCACCGCCACCGCCCCGGCCGCCGCCAGCACAGCCACGGGCAGCCATTTTTTAAGGACCAAGGGGCGGGGCATGGGCGTACTTGCCGAACGAACGTCGAGCACCGTCGTAAGCCGCATTCTACCCGGCTTTCGCTCCCCCCGTCAGCCGCACGGGCGCGGATCCGATGATTCGCCGTCGAATACGGCGGATCGTCAGGTTGCCATGACTCGTCCGCCGCCCTACGACCCTGCCCCGGTCGCTTCTTTGGCGGCGCCCGAGCGGTCGCGATTCCAGCGGTCGGCTTGTGCCGTGAGTTCACGCTTGAGAATCTTGCCCGTGGGGCCCTTGGGCAACTCTTTCAGAAACAGATAGTCGTTGGGCAATTTGTACTTGGCCAACTGCTGTTCCAGATGCGCCTCGATGGCCTCTTGTGAAATCTGCTGGTTCGGTTTCAACGCGATCACCGCCTTGATGTGTTCGCCCTTGACTTCGTCGAACACGCCGATCACCGCCGCCTCGGCCACTTCCGGCAACTGATAGATGGCCTCTTCGATCTCGCGCGGATAGACGTTGAAGCCCCCCTTGATGATCATGTCCTTCTTGCGGTCGACGATGTAATAAAATCCTTCGTCGTCGCGGTAGCCCATGTCGCCGGTGTGGAACCAGCCGCTGCGGAACGCCTCGGCGTTTGACTCGGGCTGGTTCAGATAGCCCTTCATGATGTTGGGGCTCTTGATGACCAGTTCGCCCACCTCGCCGTTGGCCAGTTCCTTGTCGCTTTCGTCGAAGATTCGCATATCGACGCCCTTAAAGGGCAGGCCGATCGAACCCACCTTGCGGCTCTCGGGCCGATTGATGCAGACGCTGACCGTCGTCTCGGTCATACCAAAACCCTCCAGGATCGGCACGCCGGTGGCCTTCTCCCACTGCGTCATGACTTCCACAGGCATGGCCGCCCCGCCAGAAACGCACCACTTCAGCTTGCTGCCGCGAAGCTCACCCACCCGGGGATGCTTGAGCAGGTAAAAATACATCGTGGGCACGCCGGCGAACGTGGTGATGCCGTCTTCGATCAGGCTGCGAATACACGAATCAACGTCGAACCGGGGGTGCATTTGGATCGTGGTTCGCGTGCGGATGCAGGCGTTCAAGACGCCGTTGAGCGCGAACACGTGAAACATGGGGAGCACGCACAGCGACTTGTCGTTTTCGGTGAACGGCATCACGCTTTCGAACATCTCGAGGTTGGCAATGATGTTGGCGTTGGTGATCTGGGCGCCCTTGGGCTTGCCGGTGGTGCCGGAGGTGTACAGCGTTTGGATCGGCAAGTTCTCGTCGACGTCGACGGGCTGAAAGTTGTCGATAGGCTTGAGCAACTCGTGGTACGGATGAAACGCGCCGACGTTGGCGCCCACGACAAACACCTTGGGCGGTTGGGCCATGCCCGCCAAGGCGTCGTTGACCGCGGGCAGGAACATCTCGTAGACCACGATCACGCGGATGTCGCTGTCTTCCACCAGAAATTTCACTTCGTGCCCGGTCAGCATCACGTTCAGCGGCACGAACACGCAGCCCGCCATCAGCGTGCCATAGTGGACGGCCACAAACGGCGGCACGTTGGGCAACATGCAGCCGATCGACTGGCCCGGCTTGACGCCTAGCTCAATCAAGCCGGCCGCCAGGCTTTGGGCCTCGTGGGCCACCAGCGCGTAAGGGAACTGCGCCCCCATAAACTCGGTGGCGATACGGTCCGGGCATTCCGTGGCGGCGTTCAGCAGATTTTCGTACAGCTTCATCGAATCGTTCCCCCTGACGGTTGATCGCCGCGGCGCGGCGGGCTGAGTAGCAATGGTGTTTTGACCTGAACCCCGACGGCCGAGGGCCGCGCTTCTGGTTAGTCCCGCTTCCGAGCCGGCAAGATTCCTTCGTACTTGGCGATGATGCCCAGCATGACTTCGTCCGCGCCGCCGCCGATGGACAACAGCCGCGAATCGCGAAAATATCGGGCCATAGGATACTCTTCCATGTAGCCCATCCCGCCGTGG
>CAYWTU010000699.1:0-2900 GCA_964461275.1 uncultured Pirellulales bacterium
ATTATGGGGGGCTCCATCTTCATCATCCGCCGCCGCGCCACGTACACCGGCAACGACGCCAAATGGTCCAAGTGGGCATGGGTGACGAACCACGTCCCCGTGCCCATGAAGCTCCACGGCTGCGCGCCAAGGTCAAAGCCCAATTTCAACTCGGGAACGCGCCAATACGTTTGCACGGCAGCGCGCGAATACCCTTCGATCGTCAGCCCCTTGTGGTGCAGGCTGCGAACGGGCGCGTTGTCCACCGGGTGCGATTGATGTTGCGTCACGGGTATGCGAATGACAAAAGGGGGCCACCAGCCGTGGGACAGCGCTGCGTGCGGCGACGGTTCGGCGAACATGCGAACGGACCAGTTTAGAGAACGAACCCCGGGTCGGCCAGATTCGCACCGCAAGTCTCTTAGATAGCCAGAAAACGGCGGGATTCGCATTGCTGGGCCGGGAGTTGTCGCTAAGGCAGCGGCGCGGGACAATCGGCGCATGGTCCCACTCGGTATCTCTCGCCGCGACTTGGCACTCGCCGGATCGGCACTGTTAGGCGCCGGATGGCTGACGCGCGTGGCCGCCGCTTTGGCCCGGGACGCGGAATTAGCCCCCGCTATTCGTCAAACATCTCAGCCGCAAAGCCTCATCTTACTCTGGCTGGCCGGCGGCCCCAGCCAGCTCGAGACGTTCGATCCGCACCCCGGCGCGGCCATCGCCGCCGGCACGAAGGCGATCGATACCAATGTCCCCGGCGTACAGCTTGCCGAGCACTATCCGCGCCTTGCCGAACGAATGGACAAGCTGTGTCTCGTGCGCTCACTGGTCAGCAAGGAAGGCGACCATGCCCGCGCCCTGCAACTGGCCAAGTCTGGAAATCCGCCGAACGCCGTCGTGGCGCATCCTTCGCTGGGCGCAATCTGTTGCCATCAGTTGCCGCGCGGCGAGACCGACATTCCCCGGCACGTTTCGATCCTCTCCCCAGACACGGCGGGCCGGGGCGGATTCTTGGGGCCCCAGTACGACGCGTTTCAACTCGGTGACCCGGCCCAGCCGGTGCCCGACGTGCGGTCGCGCGTTTCATTGCCGCGGTTGAAACACCGGCTAGAAGACCTCGAAGTGGTCGATCGCGCGTTCGCCCGTGAACGAGCCCCCTGGCGCTATGGCGAGGCCTACCGCCAAACGATCACGCAGGCGCGGGCCATGATGGATTCGGCGCAGCTTGCCGCGTTTCGCGTCGGCGACGAACCGCGCGCCGTGCGCGACGCTTACGGAGACACGCCGTTCGGCCGCGGCTGTCTGGCGGCCCGCAGGCTGATTGAAGTTGGCGTGCGGTGCGTCGAGGTGACGCTTCCCGGTTGGGATAGTCACCAAAATAATCAAGACATACACGCGCGGCTGGCCGAAACGCTCGACCCCGCATTTTCGGCGCTATTGGACGACTTGGCCCAGCGCGAGTTGCTCGACCGCACGCTGGTGGTTTGTTTGGGCGAATTCGGCCGCACTCCCAAGCTCAATCGCGTGGGCGGCCGCGATCATTGGCCGCACGGATTCTCGGCGGCCCTGGCCGGCGGCCAGTTGCGAACCGCGACGGTGGTCGGCCAAACCGATCCCGAGGGGCGACGCCAGGTCGTCGACCCGTGCGGCTTCGCCGACCTGCACGCCACAATCCTGACCGCGCTGAACATCGACTCGGCGCACGAAGTGATGACCAGCGTCGGCCGACCGGTGAAATTCAACGAAGGCCGACCGATCGCGGCAATTCTGCCCGGCTAAATCGGTTTCTGGACCGAACATACTTTGGCCGTCGCGTGTCTGCGCATTCGCCGCGTTGGCGTCGCCCAAGCGCGACCGCAAGCCGGCCTCTCAAACCGCGACGGCGGCTGGTATCATGGTGGTCGGCGCTTGCTTCGCTTTCCCCGTCGCGTCACTGCATATGCGCAATCTCGTTTGGATTCTTATCGGTTGCGGCGTTCTGGCCGCGGTTGGCTACGCGCTGTGGCCCAAGCCGGTGCTGGTGGACCTGACGACGGTCAGCACCGGGCCGATGCAAGTTACCGTGGACGAAGAGGGCAAAACAAGAATCAAGGAACGCTACAAGGTCTCGGCCCCCTTGTCGGGGCAGTTGCGGCGAATCGAACTCGACCCAGGCGACCCGGTGCAGGCCGGCGTAACGTTGTTGGCGGTGATCGAGCCTAGCGACCCCGATTTGCTCGACGCCCGCAGCCGGGCCGAAGCCCGCGCCCGTGTCAAAGCGGCGGAAGCGGTCATGCAACAGGCCACGCCGAATCTGGAGCGCGCCCGCGCCTCGCTGGAATTCGCCCAGGCGGAACACGGCCGGGTTCGCACGCTGTTCGAACAGGAAAACGCCACCCAACAGCAGCTCGAGCGAGCCGAACTCGACGTCCGCACCAAAGTTGAAGAGCACAAGGCGGCGCAATTTGCCGTGCAGATTGCCACCTTCGAGTTGGAACAGGCCCAGGCCGTCTTGTTGCGCTCCGAGCCCAATGCCAGTGGCACAACCGACGGTGTCACGGAGTCGCCGCGGTTCGACATCCTCTCGCCCATCTCGGGTTGCGTTCTGCACGTCTTAGAACAGAGCGCCGCCGTGGTCCAGGCCGGCACGCGGCTGGTGGAGCTGGGCGACCCGGCCGATTTGGAAGTCGAGGTCGACGTGCTTTCCAGCGACGGCGTGTTAATCGAGCGCGGTTCGCCGGTCGTGTTCGACCATTGGGGCGGTGAGGCGCCCCTGCACGGCCGCGTCCGCCTGGTCGAGCCGGCCGCCTTCACCAAGATCTCGGCGCTCGGTGTCGAAGAACAGCGGGTGTACGTCGTGGCCGACTTCGACGAGCCGCCCGAGCAGCGAGTGAGCCTGGGCGACGGCTTTCGCGTCGAGGCGCGGATCGTCACCTGGCACA
>CAYWTU010000700.1:0-2899 GCA_964461275.1 uncultured Pirellulales bacterium
CCAATCGGCCGACAAACCAGCCGACTTGTCGCAATTTCGCGTCGTAGCTGCCGCCGGGCGTCGCCTGGACAAACCGGAACCCTTCGGGGACGGCCTGCGTGACATGAACGTTCTCGGCAACGGCCGGACCAGGGTTGTGAATTTGCACCAAGTAGTTGGCCTTGCGGTCGACAAACCGTCGGCCCGGACCTTCGAGATCCAGCTCCAGATGCGGACGGGCGATGTGCACCACGTGTTCCGCTCGGGCCAGGATGTGGTCGCCCGCGGTAACCGCGCCCAGAATCTCAAACTCGCCGTGATCGCGACCAGACAGCACCACCTCGACGGAGCGCGTCTCGCCGGCGGCCAGCATTCCCAACCGATACTCGACTCGTTCACCTTGCGGATGCTCAAACGACGGGTCCAACTTGGCGTGGACCACGACATTCACCGCAGCGCCATCGCCGCGATTGGTAACGTGAAATTGATAGGTCGCCGACTGGCCGACGCTGGCCTGCTCGGGCCCGCTGACTTCCAGCGACAGCTCCGGCTGGGCCACGCGAATCTCCGCCGCGGTGGCCTGCGTACACGTGACGGCGGCACGTGGGGTGAAATTGCCTTCAGTCTGCGGCGCCAGCCGAACCAGGATGATCGCCGTCTGATCGCCCGACATTCGGCCGACCTGCCAGGTTAGCCGGTCGCCGTCTTCCACCGGCTGGGGATCGGCCCCCTCAAAGCGGACGTGTTCCGGAAGCGCCACTTCGACGGCCACGTCCAAGGCGTCGCTGGCGCCCCGGTTGTGGACCACTAGTTGGCAAGCGACAGCCTCGCCCAAGTTTACCTCGCGCGGGACGAGCCAGTCGACCGCTACGCCAGCCGAACCATTGGCCGAATCAACCATCGCCGGTTGCGCGACGGGCCGTTCCTGGCTGGCGCGGCGCACCGCGGCCCGCTGACGGGCTTGATCCAATCGTGTGCCGTTGGCGTCATCGTCCGGACGGCGACGGGCGATGCGGTCTCCAGCGGAATTCCTTGACGCGGCGCTATCTTCGTTTAACTTGCGGGCGCTCCGCGGCACTTCGCACACTCCCCCAGGGCAAGCGCGACGGTCGCGGTCGTTGAATAAGTCGTTCGCCCGAGAGGCCGGCTGACGCGGGCTCGTCAAGTGACGGGATAACGGCGCAGGACGTATGGGAAATATGCCGTCATCCGATGAACGGGCGCTTGAACATTCGCGCTCGCTGGCGTCGTCGCAGTTGGACGGTTGGGCGTCTTGGGCGGGCAGGGGCAGCGGCAACGCCCCGGGCGCCAACTCGTTCGGCAGGTCTGTTGTCGAGGCTTCGTCCGTCGGGGTCGGCGGCGCTAGTGGACCGTCGCCAATGCGCAGCTCGATATCGGAAGGCTGATCGGCGACCAACGCCTCTGACGCGACATCGCATTCTTCTGCCGCCAATTCGGGGCCGGCGGCCGCGGCGATGTGCGGGCCAAACAACGCGCGCCAAACGCTCGCCTGGCTGGCAACGCCGTCGGACGCCACCTGGGCGCCTACAAGGATGGCCAAACCGCCGCTGAACGCAATCAGCTTCTTCATCGCCGACCCCCTCTGGTCGAAAGTTGCGGACCGACGACTCAGTCTTTAGGACGCTGTGTCCTAAAAACGCTGTGTCCTAATTACGCCGCGTCCTAGAATTGCCACGACGGCAACCCTACGGGCGCAGCGCCAACCGGTCCGTAACTTGTATCGACCTTGACGGTCAGCGAGGTTAATAGGGACGGCGAAAGTTTGCGGCGCACCTCTAAGGTGCGCGGCCGCAGCTCGGCTGCCGAGGAAAGCCTGGCAAGACGGGCAAGCTCGCCACGTCATTTCAGCGGCTTAAGGGCGATGTTGCGGAACTGAATTTCAGACCCCTCGGACTGGAGCAGGATCTTGCCGCGGGTCAGTTCAGGTTTGGTTCCCACATTGACGTCGTGGCCATTGACGACCAGCCGGACCGTGTCGCCTTGGCAGTAGATTTCGTATTGGTTCCACTCGCCGGCTGGTTTTTCAACTTTGTCCTTGGTGCGGAACCAGTGCCGATCGCTCTTGGGGTCCTTGCGGGCGCTGTCGATTTCGAGCTTAAAACCGTCAACCAACCAGAAGTCGCCGGCGTGTTCGTGCATGAGCTGCGCCTCAACCCCCTTGGGCCATACCTTGTCTTCTCCAACGACGTATACGAAGCAGCCGCTGTTGCCGGGCTTGCTGGGCCAACGCCACTCGAACTTCAGCACAAAATCGCTGGCGTATTCCTTTTCCGTGATGATGTAGCCGGCCGGCTTGCCGGTGCAGGTGATCACACCGTCGGCAATCGTCCAGACCTTGTCCGGTTCGCCACCCTTGCCAGGTTCTAGAAACCGCTTCCAGCCGGTAAGGTCCTTGCCATTGAACAGCGGTGTCCAGCCGGATTTGTCGTCGGCACGAGCCGCCATGAGCGAACAACCGGACACGGCAAGGACGGCCAAGAGACGAGTAACGAAGGCAAATCGCATGGCGGACACTCCCGGGGTGATGTGCGGGGAAAATCAGTGTGGATTCGCCGGAGATCCTACCGCTGGCAACGACCGTCGGTCAATCGCTCGGACTTCCGGCGGTTTGCTTGTTTTGTTTGAAGTCCCGGTAGTTCGGAGCCCCGGCTTTAGCCGGTCTGAAGCGCCAAACCAGCTAAAGCCGGGACTCAGAAGCATGGGGACTGCGAACTGCCACGTTTCAAGCGGCCCGCATCGCTGTCAAATCTCGGGATCATCCCACCCTTTGCCATAATCTCTCAGCCGATATTCTCTCCAAACGCGCTTCGCTTCCTCGCGCCCAATTCGTTCGAGGTAATCCCGGGCGCTGCTCCAAGGCCAGTCGGTCCAACGCTGGACGTAACCATGATGCACGGGA
>CAYWTU010000701.1:0-2894 GCA_964461275.1 uncultured Pirellulales bacterium
CCGCCGCCGACCACGGCGAAGTCAATACGTCACTAGTGACGACAACGCAAGCAAACAAGCTGCTCATTATTGCGTCTGAAAGCGCCGTATATTGTGTCCCACTTACGACAAACGCAACGACACCCATTGCAGTACATACTACGGTCAATACACCACAATATACCACCAATCGCCGCCCCAATCTTTGGGACGTTGAGATTCCCCAGCTTGCAGCGCCAATGATGAATGCCGGAAGAATACTCGTGAAAACAAGCCCCGCTATAGCCAACTTCCATGTGTGAGGCATGTGAATCATCATCCCATTAGACAATTCAGCTTCATACTGCCGGGCAAAATGTGTTGTCGCATAGCGAACTGCTGCCGCCACTAACGAGGCGCACACCACAGCAGTTAGTAGAGTACCGAGCGAAAATTGAAGATGGCGACTCACCCGCGTGCCGTCAGTGCGATTGCGTTTGAGAACGCCTTGCACAGTTCGCCGTCGGACAAGGAATAGCGTAGCTGTCCAATCTCTGCGCAGCGTGAAGGGGCGTGGGGGGCGGACGATTCTCTTCGTGAGTGGATTTCGGTGGGCGCGAGCGTGGCGGGCGGCGGGTGGAGGCGGCAGGTCGGCGTCCAGCGGTCGGCTCGTTATCGGCGCACGGCCGGTCATCCGCTCGGCAAGGGCAGGACGCGGTCGAGGATCGAGGCGGCAGGCGGGGCGAGTTGGAGTCGCGCCAACTGCGTCGCGAAGCAGCTTCGGCCGGTGACGAGCCAGCGCTCGATTTCCTGGATCACTGTCGTCAGCGTGAAGGTCGGCAAGTAACAGCGCAGCGATTCCAACACGCTCACGAGGATGGTTTGCCGGCGCGCGCCGCGGAGCGTCTTGCTCGTGCGGCCCGTTTTTCGCGCCTCGGCGGCGGATCGCAGCGTGCGCTCGGCTTCGTTGTTCGTGCCCGCCACCGGTGTGATGGCGCCGGCGTGCGTGGCCACCGGCGACGCCGTGACAAACGTGAACAATTGCTGGGCCAGCATCAATCGCATCAATTCGTTACACAGCAGGCGATAGTCGTCGGCCGGCCCTTCCAGCGGCGGCAACTCGGCGCCCCACATCGCCACGCACAGTTCCAGAATCTCGTCGTCAAGGTCGGTCACTTTTTGCGCGCGGCCCGCGTCGCAGAGCCGCCGATCGCGTTGCACGCGGCCCGCCGCGCGATAGATTTCCAGCAGGCGATCGGTGAGCCGGCGGTACTCTTCGTTGGCCGGCTCGAGCAGCGTCAGCTTGATCGCCTTCCGCAGCAGATGGGCCCAACATTTTTGCGACTGCGTGAAATTCGCGTAGACCGCCGCGTCGTCGCTGACCACGATGCCCGCGAACGTCGCTGGATCGAGAATCTGCTCGAGCGTCGCAGCGTCTTTATGCACGCCGAACCACAGCACGCGCGCCTGTTCCGACAAGAACGCCCAGACGCTGTTCAGGCTCCAGCTCGTTTCATCGGCATGCACGACGGCCGAGTTGGCCAGAAGCGTGCAGAGCCGCTCGAACTCTCCCGCCCAATGTCGCGCCAGTTGTTTCAAGAGCGCGTCGACCTGCGACTTGCGCAGCCGCAGATGCTGGAAGAAGTTCATCAACAGGCAGACTTTGTCGAACGACAACCCGACGAGGTAAACCTGATACGCGATCGCGATCACGATCTCGACGCCAAACTCGCTGCGCCCCAACACGCCGGGGATTTTTCCGAATTGATTCTTCGGCCCGCGATAGATTTCATATGCCACCAGCACGGCCCGGCCGTGTTCCAATCGCCACACCGGCCGCGTGTGCGAAAGTTGGCAATCTTGCTGGGGCACGCCCGCCGGAAACACTTGTTCGGTCCGTTCGGCCAGCTTGATTTTCTCGGCCGTCGTGACGCGACCGCGCCGCAAGGGCCGCTTTTTGCGCCGCGACTTCTTGCCGCGGGCCGCTTGCCGTTGCTCTTCCGCGCGGAGCGAGAAGGGTTGGTCGAACTTCGTCGTCCCTCCGCCGCCGAACTTCTGCTCCAACTCCGCGATCTTCTGCCTGGCCGCCTGCAACTCGCGCTGCAATGTCACCACCAGGTCAACCAGCCGATCGGCATCGATCCGGCCCTCGCGAACATCCTGTTTGAGCTGCGCTGCGCCATCCATGCCCAAGGACTAGCAAAAACCAGAATTTCACGCAGCGCCAGTTTTAGGGAATGGACAGCTACGGATAGAAGACCGGACCGATGTCGGGGAAGCCTGTGGGTTGGATGCGGGGGTCACCAGAACTCGGCACCAAGGTTGCTGTAACATATAGTCGCTTTGTACCGCAGGGAATGCTGACCCCGCCAAATGAGAAAACTGCCATGTGTCGCATTTCTCCTATCGAGTTGCCTGAGGGAGTGTGATGGCGCGGAACAGCTTCCAATGGTCGCGCCGATCGACTGGGATGAGGACAGCCGCCGCAAGTCGTCGTGCAAGTTGTTCGTCAAGATCGAGTGAGCCACCAATTTGAATCACATCGCGACCAGCGAGCATCGGCTTTTCACTTCGACTCGCTTCGCTGTAGGGATTGTGAACGCCAACAACCGCCAGTCGACGCAGCGAGTCCATCGCAGCCGCGGCAACCATTGCCCGATCTTGGCGGCGGACAAGGGCGACTGTTCGTTGCACATTGACATGCGACGCGAAACGAATCTCCTGCGCCATACCGCGATGAACGTCTGATTCGGTTGCACGTTGAAATAATGACCGCACAGCGGCGTAAGCGACGGGCACCGCGTCGAGATTCTCGTCATGCGTTGCCTCGACAGACTCGGGGCTTTGGCGGTATGGCGAATGTCGCCAATCGATCAGGCTAAGAGCCTCGATGAGCCATGCGATCCGTCGGTCGTCGAGTTCCCCTCGCACGAATT
>CAYWTU010000702.1:0-2889 GCA_964461275.1 uncultured Pirellulales bacterium
TGGCCAGGCGGCTGCTCGAGCGCGGCGTGCGCTTCGTGCAGTTGTACCACCGCGATTGGGACCATCACGGCGTGGTCAAGGACCACATTGCGGGGACCGTGGGAGAGGTCGACAAGCCGACTGCGGCGCTGCTCGACGATCTCAAACGCCGCGGCCTATGGCAGGACACGCTGGTGGTCTTCGGCAGCGAATTCGGCCGCACGCCGATGGCCCAAGGCAACGGTCGCGACCATCACATGGCTGGTTTTACGATGTGGCTGGCCGGCGGCGGCGTGCGAGGCGGCACGAGTTTCGGCGCCACCGACGATCTAGGCTATCACGCGGTTGAAAACCGCGTTTCAGTTCACGACGTCCACGCCACGATGCTGCGTCTGTTGGGCATCGACCACAGCCGGCTCAGCTACAAGTATCAGGGGCTCGACGCCCGCTTGACCGGCGTCGAACCGTGCCGGGTGATTGACGAGATTCTCACGTAACGGTGCGTGAAAACTATGCGACGGTTCGCGGCGCGGCGCTGGGGGTGGGTATGTTGCCTGTGGCTGGCGGTTGCCGGCGCCGAGCGGTGTCGGGCGGATGACAACCTGTTTTCCGCCGTGGCTGACATTCTTCAGCGGAACTGTCTGCAGTGCCACCACGGTGTGACGGCCCGCGGCAAGCTTGGGCTCGACGAACGCCCACGATTGATGTCAGGAGGTGAAAGCGGACCGGCGATTGCGGCGGGCAGCCCCGACGAGAGTCTGCTGGTGCGCATGATTTCGGGCGATCCGCCCGAGATGCCACAGGACGCCGATCCGCTGGCTGCGCGGGAAGTGCAGGCGGTGCGCGACTGGATCGCGGCCGGTGCGCCGTGGCCCGAAGGGCGAACGCTTCGTCCGCCTCCCAGCGGCACCGATCTGTGGTCGCTCAAGCCGCTGGTCGAGCCGGCCATTCCGGTCGCCGGCGCCGACTGGGCCGAAACGCCGATTGACGCCTTCATTGCCGCCAAGCATCGCCAGCAGGGCCTGACGCCGACCGCCGCGGCCGACCGAGCGACGCTCATTCGCCGAGTGACATTCGACCTGATCGGCCTGCCCCCCACGCCCGAAGAAGTCCAGCGTTTTCTGGCGGACAACGCCCCCGACGCGTATCACCGGCTGATCGATCGACTTTTGGCGTCGCCGCAGTATGGCGAGCGCTGGGCCCGACACTGGCTTGACGTGGCCCACTACGGCGAAACGCACGGCTACGACAAAGACAAGCGGCGGCCCAACGCCTGGCCCTATCGCGACTATGTGATCGGGGCCCTGAACGACGATGTCCCCTATGGCCGGTTCATCGAAAGCCAAATCGCGGGCGACGTCCTGTGGCCCCAAGACCCTCAGGCGGTGATCGCCAGCAGCTTCGTCGCCGCCGGACCGTGGGACTTTGTGGGACACGTCGAGCTGGGCGAAACAACGCTGGAAAAGCAAAAGACGCGGCATCTCGATCGTGACGACATGGTCACGGCCGCCATCTCCAGCTTCATCAGCCTGACGGTCCACTGCGCTCGATGTCACGACCATCCCTTCGATCCGATCCCCCAGGCCGACTATTATCGCTTGCAGGCGGTGTTCGCCGGCGTCGACCGGGGGGACCGCAGCGTGGCGACTTCCGCGGGCGAAATGCCGGTGTATGGCCTGCTACGGCTCGACGCGCCGCGGCCGATTCACATCTTGTATCGCGGCGACGTCGCCGCGGCCCGCGAGGAAGTTGGTCCCGGGGCGCTGTCGGCAGTGGCCGAGTTGCCGGCCGATTTCGCCGAGTTGCCGCCGGGCGACGAAGGGGCTCGCCGCGTCGCCCTGGCGCACTGGCTTTCCGATCCGCGTCATCCGCTCACGTGGCGCTCCATCGCCAACCGACTTTGGCATTATCATTTCGGCCGCGGTCTGGTCGATACGCCGAACGACCTGGGCAACAACGCCGCGCCGCCGACGCACCCCGAGCTTTTGGATTGGTTGGCGGTTCGCCTGCGTCAGGGCCCACAGTCGCTCAAGTCGCTGCATCGACTGATTGTCACCAGCGCCACATACCAGCAGGCGTCGACGGCCGGCGCCCATGCGATTCAGCTCGACGCCGACAACCGCTTTCTGACTCGCATGAACCGCCGACGATTGGAGGCCGAAGCGATTCGCGACGCGGCGCTGGCCGTCGGAGGCGAGCTCGATCTGCGGATGGGGGGGCCCAGTTTCGATTCGTTCGAATTCGAAGACGACCACTCGCCGCGCTACAAATACGTGCATCGAGACAAACCGGAGTTGCACCGTCGCACCGTTTACCGCACCATTGTGCGGAGCGTGCCGAATCCACTCTTGGAGACTTTGGACTGCGCCGACGCTTCGCTGTCCACGCCGGTCCGCAACACCACGATCACCGCGCTGCAGGCCCTAGCGCTGTTGAACCATCCGTTCTTGGTCGAGCAGGCCGAGCGGCTGGCGCGGCGCGTGACGGCGGAGTTTCCCGGAGGCGAGGACCGGTTGGCTGCGGCATGCCTCTTGGCGCTTGGTCGGAGGCTGCCGGCGGAAGATGAGGCTGTACTGGCGGAACTTGCCCATATGCACGGGCTGCCCAGCGCCTGCCGCGTGATATTGAACCTGAACGAATTTGTGTTTATCGATTGACCGCCATGCCTAGCGAGCGCCGCGCAAACACGATCGAGCCGCATCGCGCCAGCCGGCGGGATGTTCTGTGGCGTTTTGGCGGCGGATTGGGAGGCATCGCACTGGCGCAGCTACTGGGCGCCGAGGGGCTATTGGCCGCGGACGACCTGGCTGAAACCTCGTCGACTTCGTTTACCGGGCTGCATCCCGCGGCGCGGGCCAAGCGGGTCGTGCAACTGTTCATGTCGGGCGCCGCTAGCCAGTGCGACACGTT
>CAYWTU010000703.1:0-2884 GCA_964461275.1 uncultured Pirellulales bacterium
GCGAGCCCGCCATGAATTCCTATACGATGCCGCTAGACGCCTCCCAGCCGAGCGCCGAATCTTCCGTGCTGTCCCGCACGCTGACGATCGTTATTCCCGCGCTCAATGAAGAACAGGCGATCGGCGGCACGATCGAGCGCTGCCTAGAAGCCGCACGCGAACTGGTGCAACCCGGTTTGCTAGCCGATGTGGAAATCATCGTCGTCAGCGACGGCTCCACCGACCGCACCGCCGAAATCGCCCAGTCGTTCGGCGGCGTGCAGACGATCGTGTTTCCCAAAAACCGCGGGTACGGCGCCGCGATTGCAGAGGGTTTCCGGCTGGGGCGCGGCGAGTTGGTGGGCTTTTTAGACGCCGACGGAACGTGCGACCCGGCCTTCTTCGGCCCGCTTTGTCGCGCGGTGTTGGACGGCGCCGACATCGCGTTGGGCTCGCGGCTCGGGCCGGAGTCGAAAATGCCCCTCACGCGACGCGTGGGCAACGCACTGTTCGCCGTACTGCTGGGCTTCCTATGTGGGCGGCGCGTGACCGACACCGCCTCTGGGATGCGCGTGCTGCGGCGCACGGCTTGGGAGGCACTGGCGCCGCTTCCCACCGGGCTGCACTTCACACCGGCTATGAGCGCTCGGGCCCTGCTCAGCGACATGCGCGTCAGCGAAATTCCGATGCGCTACGAAGAACGGATCGGCCAAAGCAAGCTCAGCGTCGTAGGCGACGGCGTCCGGTTCTTGCGCACGATCGTCTCCGGAGTGCTGATCTATCGGCCCGAGCGATTGTTTCTTATCGGCTGCACGCTGTGCCTGATCCTGACGGCCGTGCTGGGCTTGAACCCAACCGAGCACTACCTTCGCAACCGGCGCGTGGAAGAATGGATGATCTACCGCTTCATGGCCGGTTTTCTCCTCGGGTCGGCCGGGTTCCTCCTGGTTTGCGCCGCGGCTTTGTCCAATCGGATGGCGCAGTTCGGTCCACGGGGCCAAGCAGGCGAGACGTTTTGGTCGGCCGCCGTGTCGCGGTTGTTCGAAGGCCGCGCACTGGCGGCATTCGTGGCGACGGTTCTGGCTGCGTCGACGGCGATCCTCTGGCCCGGCATCGTCGAATATGGCGCCACGGCCACGATCACGTTGCACTGGTCGCGGCTGGTGGTTGGCGCGTTCGGTCTGCTTTTGGCGTTTCAAGCGGTCGTCACGGGCGTGCTCATGCAGGCGCTGTCGTTGTGGCAGGACCGCAGGAAACGCGTTGATTCTCGAACGTTCCGGCATGGCTCCCGCTGAATCGTTGACCGACGCGCCGCACATGTCGTCGTCTCCCGCTCTGCGATGGCTGGGCAAGGCGCACGGCGCGGCGGTGCATGGTCGTCGCGTGCGGGCGCTGGCCAACGCCATCGCGCCGCTGCTGGCCACCGACCGATCGCTGCTGGACATCGGCTGTGGAGACGGTCGTTTGACCGCCCTGTTGGCCCAGCGACAGCCGAGCCTGGCCGTCCGCGGGCTGGATGTTCTCGTGCGGCCCGACGCCGTCATCGACGTCCAATGGTTCGACGGGCGACGCCTGCCAATGGAAGACAAGTCAGTCGACACAGTGCTGTTCGTCGACGTGTTGCATCACGCCAACGACGCCCGGTTGCTGCTCCAGGACGCGGCGCGGGTGGCTCGTCGTGCAGTCGTGATCAAAGATCATCGCCTCGGTCGGCCGGGCGCCCACGCTACGTTGCGGCTCATGGACTGGGTCGGCAACCGCGCGCACGGGGTGGCGCTTCCTTACGATTATTGGACCATGGACCAATGGCGGTCCGTGTGGCGCGAACTGCGACTGGACGTGTCCCATTTCCAAACTGGCCTGGACCTGTATCCTTGGCCGGCCCATTGGCTATTCGAAACCGGCCTACATTTTCTCGCTCGGCTGACCCCTGCCCAATGTCGCTGACAGTTGGCGATCGTATGGAAAAGGTCGCCCTGACGGCCTGGGAGGCGGCCTACGCGGACTTCGAAACGCCAGCCCGCGAGGTCCGCAAGTTTCAAAGGCGTTTGCAAGCGATGGGCGTCGACCGGTGGGACAAGTCGCTGCGCGTGGCGGAAGTCTTTTGCGGCCGGGGAAACGGCTTGCTGGCGCTCGAGAAACTAGGGTTTCACAACCTACGGGGACTCGACCTGTCGGCCGATTTGACCGCCCGCTACCGAGGGCCGGCGGAGGTGGTCGTGGCCGACGCTCGACGGATTCCTTGGCCGGACAACAGCCTGGACGTGGTGATCGTGCAAGGCGGGCTGCACCACCTGTCCAATCTGGACGACTTGCGGCAAACGGTCGCCCAAATCGACCGGGTGCTTCGCCCAACCGGTCGGCTGGCGATTGTCGAACCGTGGCTAACCCCATTCTTACAGTTTGTTCACCTGGTCTGCGCACGAAAGCTGGTCCGCCGCTGCTCGAAAAAGCTCAACGCTCTAGCTACGATGATAGACCTGGAAACACCGGTGTATCAGCGCTGGCTGAGCGCTCCGGAGGAAATCCTGGCGATCCTGTCCGACCGCTTTGAGTTCAACTGGCGGAAGATCGCGTGGGGCAAACTGATGCTTCTGGCACAGCCCCGCCGCGCCACCGCAACCTACTCGCAACCCCACTAGCCCACAGCGCACTTTCTCCGCATGTCGATCGATATTGCAGTTGTTCCCGTCGCCGGCCGCGGCACTCGGCTGTTGCCCCTGACCAAAAGCCAACCCAAAGAGATGCTGCCCGTCGGCCGCAAGCCCACGGTGCAGTTCGTGGCCGAAGAGCTGGCCGCCTCCGGCGTGCGGCGGCTGCTGTTCATCACCGGACCTGGTAAGGCGGCCATCGAGAACCATTTCGATCTGGACGCCGAGTTGATCGCCAACCTGCGCGAAACGGG
>CAYWTU010000704.1:0-2884 GCA_964461275.1 uncultured Pirellulales bacterium
TCAGCGACGCGGCCAAGCGGCCGCGGAGATCGAACACAAACCGCTCGGTGCTGGCGGCGTCGACCCACACGTCGGGCGACGTTTCCTGCTGCGGCGCCCGCCGGACTTGCGCGCCGTTGGCGTCGTAGGCGTACTTGACGCGGGTTTCGGTCGTGGCGGCGCCGAGGGTGAGCATGGCGACCTCTTCGAGCAACTGGTCGCGATCATTATACACGTAGTCGGTGACCTGCGTCGCGGGCTGGATCACGGCCGAGGCCCCGCTGCCGGTGATGTGCGAATAGTCGTGGGACTTTTGCAGCCGGTTGCCGACGAGGTCGTAGACGTACTCGTCGTCATAATCCAGGAACGAGATGTCGTGGAGGGGCGAAGCGGCCTGGTAATGCTCTTCGGTCAGCCGACCGAGCTGGTCGTACACGTAGTCGATGACGGCCGTGTCGGTCATTGACGATTCGACGATGTGTGTGATCTGGCCAGCGGCGCTGCGGGCGTATGTCTGCTTGAAATGGGTGACGGCGGACGTGCTGAATTGGCCGGTGGTGGCGGGCTGACCATCGACGCGCCACAAGCGGCCCTGACGCCCGACCTGTTGGACCGATTGAAAGCGAACAAGCCCGAGTTGCTGGAGTTGCTGCAACGCGACAGGCCGGCTTCGCCAGCGGCCGCACCAACGACGCCGGACGCCTGCGGCGGCCTGAGGGTCAATCAAGCCGAGCGGTCGGCAGAACGCATCCTGGCGCGTTCTCCGCTCGCCGCGAAACGACGCAACAACGGTAAGCCGGTCTGCCCTCACGGGTTGGACCACAGCAAATGGATGGACCGGCCCGACCCCCGCCGGCCAAATTGGATTCGGACCGAATGCCGAAACTGCGGCGGATTTGTTGGTTTTCGGCCGGGGGCTGGACCGCAAGGCGAGCATAATTGACGGCAATAGCGGTAGCGCCTATAATGTACATATCTGGGCCACCACGAACCGCAGGAGAATCGTTTCATGAACGTGAGCATTGCCAAGGTCCGAAACAATCTGGCCGACGCCCTGAATCGGGCCGCCTATGGCGGCGAGCGGGTGATTTTGGAACGACGCGGCAAGCCGGTGGCGGCGCTGGTGTCGATGGACGACTTGGAGCTTTTAGAGCAACTGGAAAACGAAGCCGACTTGAAAGCCGTGCGGAAGGCGCGGAAGCAAGGCGGCAAACCGATTCCCTTGGCCAAGGTCAAATCCCGCTTGGGAATGAAGTAAGCCATGCCGACGTATGCAGTCGAGTTCCTGCCGTCGGCCGAGAAGGCCCTGAAGCGCCTGCCGGTTGTCGTCCAACGGCGGATTGTGTTGGCGGTCACGGCACTGGCCGACAACCCGTTTGCCGAAGTGTCGGCCAAAGCGGTTATGCGGCAGGATCGGCAGCGGTTCATTACGCGAGAGGAAACCGACCGGCTGCTTGCCGTTTGCAATCCGACGTGGCGGGTAATCGTGGCCCTGTCGCGCTATGGCGGCCTACGCTGCCCAAGCGAAGTGCTTTCGCTCCGCTGGCAGGATGTTGATTGGGACGCCGGCCGAATTGTGGTGCCATCGCCCAAGACCGAACACCACGTGGGCAAGGCAAGCCGCACGATACCACTATTCGCCGAACTGCGGCCGATCCTAACCGAGGCGTTCGACCTAGCCCCCGACGGCGCGGTGTACGTTGTGGACGGCAACCACCGCGAAGCGGCGAACACGGCGAGCGGCTGGCGGAATTGCAACCTGCGAACGCAATTTGAGCGGATCGTGAAGCGCGCCGGCCTACAACCTTGGCCCCGGCTGTTCCACGCCATGCGGGCGAGCCGGGAAACCGAACTGGCGAAGGAATACCCAATCCACGTTGTTACGTCCTGGCTGGGCAATACGCCCCGCATCGCCCTGAAACATTACCTGCAAGTGACCGACGCCGATTTTGAGAGGGCGGCCGAGGTATCCGAGAAAGGCGGCGCACAAAGCGCACAAAATGCGGCGCAGCCGGGACGCGTCGCGAGTGGCGGGGACTCGCACGAACCAAGCGCAACCCCTATTGGGTGCGCCACTTCTGCAACTTCGTGAGAGTCGCAACTACTTAATGTCAAAGGACTTAGCGGAGAGGACAGGAGTCGTTCGAGCCGTTTTGCGCAACCTGTTGGTAGGTCGGCGTTTTCGCACTTAACGTCGCTTGTCCATTTGGCTTGCGTGCTCCCGGCAGTGCTCGATTGAACTCGCGTCCTCTCACCTATTTCCACCTATTCTGTCCCACTGGGACAGAATCCGCGCGCGTATTGGCGTCACCGGAAAGGTGACGTTCGAATGCGAATCTATGATCCGCGCAAATGGTCTGTCCTCAAAGCGTTCGTCGAGACCCGGGCGGACGGCGCCAAACGCATCGGCGTGGCACGGCGTCTGGCGGCCTTTCGGCTGCTCACGCCCATCGAACGCCCGGCCGGACGCCGGTTGCGCGTGCTGATCTACGCCCGCTATTCTACGGAAGAGCAAAACCCTCGGAGTATTGACGACCAGTTTACATTTTGCATCGCCTTCTTGTAGACCCTAGGGTTCGAGGTCGACGTGCAGTATCTGAGCGACGAGGCGATGTCTGGTGAACTGCATAGCCGTCCCGGCATCGACGAGGCCAAGCAGGGCATCGAGGAAAGGCGCTGGGACCTGATCGTCTGCGAAGACTCGAGCCGCCTGTATCGAGTCGTCAATTATTGCCTTGATTTCGTCGCTCGTGTTGTGGACGCCGACGTTCGCCTGATTTGTCTGAACGACGACGTGGATACCGCTGAGGCAGATTGGAACGATCGACTCCAGGACGCTGCGAGCCAGCACCAAAGGGCGAACACGACAACTCGCAAGCGCATCGCTCGCGCGATCGATGCACGC
>CAYWTU010000705.1:0-2882 GCA_964461275.1 uncultured Pirellulales bacterium
AGTCGAATCCGTTGGCCCGGGCACAGACGCTGGCCAATAGCACCTGATCGTACGTTAGCCCGCCATGCTCCTGGTCGAGCCAAAAGCCGTGGTACCCGCCGGCCAGGCCAAACATGTCGATGATGACCGGATGGATCACCCGCCCCATGGAAAACACACAGCAAACCTCGTTGGCCGCCATCCGCTGCTTGAAACTGACCATGCGCGCTCCTGGCAAATCGCCCGCGACTCACCTGTCTCGGTCGGCGGGCGAAGAATCGGCAAAGCGGGCAGTCTGGCATCCGCCCGCCGGCCGGTCAAGCGCCGACGGCCACAGCCGATTATTGCTATCTCCTTATCTGACAGTAATTTGAGTCAACCACAGGCCGGCCTCATTCGGCCGGCCGCCCAAGGTGTTAACGGTCCAACAGAAGCTCCGGGCAGGAATTTTCTGGATTTTTTTCGCTTCCACGCGAACTATTGAACCGATCGACTGTCTAGTAGCTGTCAGGGCGTACGTGCGACGCAACGGCCAGAGTCTAGCCCGGCGGACCCAGTCCAGCGGGGTTGACCCAGCCAATGCGGCATGTAAGCCTTGATGGTCACACGATTTCGCGCCCGCGGGGCGCATCGTTTTATCTCTGCAACTGCGCCGCGAGCGCACGGAGCACAATCATGCGTAATGCCACGACCAACACGTATCGCAACGTCCTCGGTTTCAACCAGGATCGCGTCGTCGTGACGGGCAATCGCGTGTGCGCCGTAGCCATTACGCGGCCCTTCTCCCTTGGGTACGCCCTACGGGCGGTCCTGTGCGGCCTGTTTGAAAAACAGGCTAAGCGCGCGGCCGCTACCGTGGCCGAGTCGAGTCGCAGTTTGCGACAAACCGACTCGGCCATGCCGTCGGGCTGGCGCCATCGCCACATGGCGCCGCCAGCTTCCGCCTCAGCTTGTTAACGGTCGACTAGCGACCACCACAAGTTGACAGAGCAGGAAGCCGGCCCAGCCGACGCTCGGGATCCGGGTGCATTCGTTGGCACCTAGATTCCACGGCCCAGGTTGGCTCCCGCTCGGTTCGTGCATGCCCTTCATACGCCACAAAAAAACTCGCAGTTGAAAGATAGAACCATGTTGACCTTGGATGCGGAAATAGAGCAGGATGCGTTGCCCCAGGCCTCGACCGCCGAGTTGGTCGTGGCGGCTCAGGACGGCGATCGGGAGGCGTTTGGCCAATTGGTCGAGCGGTTCCAGGACACCGTGTTTGCCGTTGCCTTGCGGCGGGTCGGCAACTACGCCGAAGCCCAGGAGCTGACCCAGGATGTGTTCATCCAGGCGATGCGGAAGCTGGGCCAACTGCGGGAGCCGGCCTGCTTCATCGGTTGGTTGCGGCAGATCACGGTTCGGTTGGCGATCAATCGGATGGTTCGCGGCGACGACGCCTTGTCGGTTGAGCCGGCTTCGCTCGAGGCGACCTACGCCGACGAGCGGACGCCGTTGGGCGAGGCGCTGGCACACGAGCGGCAGGCCGAGGTCCGCAAGGCGTTGGGTCGGCTGCGGGCCATGGACCGGCAGACGCTGGTGGCGTTCTACCTGCGCGGCAAGACGCTGGTGCAGATGAGCGCCGAGTTTGACTCGCCCGTCGGGACGATCAAGCGGCGGCTGCACGTCGCTCGAAAGCGGTTGGCCGAAGCGCTCCAGAAGGGCGCTCCGGAGCTGCTCGAGGTGTGAACAGCCAGGCGGCGGCAACGCCGCGGCGTCGAATTCGTTCTCCCCCGGCCGGCGGCGATCTCGCGAGGTCGCCGCCGGCTCTTCTTTCTTGCGGCGGCCGGCCACGATCTTTGTGCGGCAGCGTCCGCTCGGGGATGATCAGATGTAGCGGAACAGCGGTGGAAATAGGATCACGACAATCACCGCCCAGACGAAATACACGGGCAGATAGTCGGTAAGCCACTGTTCAACGCTCGCCAGCGAGGTGCGCCCTCGCAGAAAACGGATGTAAAGCACGGCAGCCCACGCAAGGTTGACCAACAGAATCAAGTTCTCGCCCAGGGCCGCCACGCGGTTCGGACTGAAGCCGAACTCGCGGATGCGGGCCGTGATGGCCCATAGCGCGGCCACGTCGGCCAACAGCGCGCTGACCACGAGGACCACTTGTAAGATGTCGAAGGCGCCCGGCGGCGATTGAGGATCACGGGCGGAGACCGAATAGAGCAGAAGGCCAAGCACCAGCCCCAAAAGCAGGTCGAAGCCGATGAGCGCCTCGCGCGCGATGTCGATTCCGCGACCCGTCCATAGCATGGCCCCGAGAAAGCTTAACAGCAGAACGGCGAACAGCGGCGTAAAGAGACGCGTCAGCACGGGCGCCATGTTTTCGATCACGTTTTGCTTGGCCTCGACGAGCCACGAGGCGACCAAGACGGCGCCGGCCGCCCCGCACGGCACAACCCATGTGATTAACGGTTCAGGTTGGATTTCGATCGCCTTGAAGAGCATTCCCAAAAACGCCACAAACACAAAGCCGCCCAGGGCAATGAGCACGTAATAGATGAACAGCTCGCCCGAGAAGCGAATGAAGTCCATCCGGCCCGCGACCTGCCGCCAACGGCCGCCGGCGTATGCCAGGCCCACGATCAACCACAGTGCGATCGGCAGGTGGAGCGCCGTGAGGGCCTCGGTGTGACCTTGGGGCGCGAAAGGATAGGCGTTGGCAAAAAGGCCCGCCACGACGAACGGCGCCACAAGCCATCGGACCTCGCGAAGGACGAGTCCCCGCTTCCACACGAAATAACCGGTCACAAGGGGCAACACGAAGCAGCTCAGATTCCTAACATAGAAGCCTTCGTTGTCCAGATCGATTCCGAAAAGCTCCGGCAACTTGACGAACGCAGCCGCAACCGTGCCCA
>CAYWTU010000706.1:0-2873 GCA_964461275.1 uncultured Pirellulales bacterium
CAGGGACAGCCAAGGCCGGGTGACCCATTTGGTGTTGCATCAAAACGGGTACCACCAGGAGGCCAAGCGCGTGTCCGACGAAGTGCCGCCGGAGCGCCGCGCCGTGCCTGTCGACGCAACGGCACTAGAGGCCTTGGTGGGTGAATACGAGCTGCCCGCCGTTGGCACTTTGACCGTCACGCGCGATAAGAATCGTTTGCTGGCGCAGTTGACCGGTCAACCGAAGTTCGAGATTTTTCCGGAATCGGCAACCGAATTCTTCTACAAAGTGGTTGACGCCCAAATCACGTTTCATAAGGACGCGGCGGGGCGGGTCACCCACCTGGTGTTGCACCAGAACGGCGCGCACTTGGAGGCCCAACGGGTGCACAGGGAGTAGTCGATCGTACGGCCCCGACGGGCGGTGGGCGTCAAACCAAAGTTTCGCGTTGTCTTGCGCAAAATCCACCGCGCCCTTTGTCCAATCTTCATCAAATACGCATCAGGTCGTCATTCGGGCGGGGTATCTTCCTCCCCAAGCCTGAGACGAATCTCGGGCGCTGCCGCGACGCCAGCCCCTAATGCTGGCAGTAAGGAAACGCTAGCGCACCTCTCAACCCGGCTATCACGCGCCAGTCGGCTACGGCCCCGTGGCGCGATGCCTGCGGCGATCCCCTCTGTTTGATCCTGGCGCAGGAACTCGTTTTCCGGCGCCGTTGGTTCACAGAGACTGCCGTCGGCGCCAGGCGAGAAGGTGGGTTGGCGGCGGCGGGCATGGATGCAACACGACGATATCGCTTCACAAGACTGGGAGAGCTCGCATGAGAATTTTGGCAGTGCGTTGCTTGGCAACGCTGGTGGTCGCCGCAGGCGCCGTCACGGCGCAAGCCGGACCGTTGATTACAGAAATCTTCTTCAATCCGCCAGGGGGCAACGACGCCGCCACAATTGGTCTGGAGTACATCGAACTGTGCGGTCCGCGCGGCATGGCGCTGGACAACCACTACTTGGTGTTTATCGAAAACGAGAACGACGAGTTTAACTCGCAGAACCCCGGCGACATCGACGGCGTGTTCAACCTTTCGGGGATGTCGTTTGGATCGAATGGCTACTTGGTGCTGGGCATGAAGGCCACGCCCTACCCATCGCTGGCGATTCCCTTCGACGTGGCGGCGCCGGTCAATCCCGCGGCCCCAACGATTGCCGAAAGCCTGAAGACGCTGCCCAACGGCGCGCACGCCTATATCAATCGCGACACCGGCAACGGATACGGCAACGGCGCCACTAGCAGCATCGGCTACGCCGGCGCAGGCGCCGACATTGAGGGGGGCGGCTTCACCGCGATGCTCATATCGTTCGATCCCACCAGCGGCGGCACGGTTCCGACGCCCGGTAATGACTTGGACGCGGCCAACGATGGTCTAGACGCCAGCGCCATCGCGGGCTGGAGCATTCTGGACAGCATCGGCGTGTTCGGTGAAACCGGCGAGCCGGACTACGGGCGGCTGTATTCGCTCAACGGTTTCGGTCCCGGTAATTTCGTCGGGGCCCCGGGCGGCATTGAGGCTGGCGGAACCTACGTCGACACCCTCAATGGACTGGCCGAGATCGAATACATCGGCCGCGTCGACACCGGCAACGACATTGACAGTTGGATGGTGACCAACCTCACCAACAACGCCGGGACCGGTTACACCGACGCCCTGCGGAACTACGCCGTCTCAGGTGATCACACCACGATGAGCGCACCGGAAGTCTACGTCGGTACGACCTACGGCGCCGCACCGTTCGGCTACGGCACGGACATCACGGTCACATTCGGCGCGGACAACATCGGCTTCCGCGGCACGCACGTGCCTGAGCCGAGCAGCTTGGCCTTGGCCGGCATGGGGCTGGCGGGCATGCTGCTGGCGGGTCTGCAACGTCGCAAGCGGAACGCCTAACTTGCGTAGTTGCATGCAGAGAACAACCAGTTTGGCGTGCGGCAGGGCATCGACCCGGTCGATGCCCTGCCGTTCGCACATTTGTTTCGCTATTGATAAGGCGACCGTTGGCGTGAAAACACGAGTGATGCGTATCGGCCGGTGGTGGTTGACGCTGTTGTTTTGCGCTTCGCTCGTCGGTTGCCAGGAAGAGGAATCGGAGGAGCGAATTCCGGTATATCCGGTTCGCGGGAAAGTCACGTTCCAAGGGGCCCCCGTGGCCGGGGCCGATGTATCGTTCTTCCCCTCGCCCAGTCACGGAGGTCCGTCGTCGCGCGGCGTGACCGACGCTCAAGGCAACTTTACGCTCACCACTTACGTTCGCGACGACGGCGCACCGGCTGGAACCTATCGCGTGACGATCGTTCGCTACGCCGAAACCGAAGACATCAAAGCCGAGGATCGCGACGAGGCGCCCAACACTTTGCCCACTCAGTACGCCGCCGCCGATAGCTCGCCCCTGACGGCGACCATCGCGGTGGGCGAGAACAACTTGCCGGCCTATGACCTGCAACCGTAAGAGGCCGGCAAACAACCTGACAACGGTCCGCTAACTCACGTTGATTCACCCCTTTGAAGCTAGCACGATTGCCCTGGCAAAGTAGCGGAAGGGCGCAAGCCCTCCGGCCGAACAACCAACGAGGCCCATCACCGGACGGCTCGCGCCGTGCCGCTACAATGCCGATGCCGTCGTGCTAGCTTCAAAGGGGTGCTCACGTTGATTCTAGCTCAGCGACGAGGTCATTTGTTGGACACTAAGACAATCGTGACCGCGATTTTCTTGTTGCCGCCGTCCGAAAGGAATCCCATGCAATGTCGTCCTATGCATAATTCGCCGCGTCGACGCCAAGCCGCTTTCACCCTGGTGGAATTGCTGGTGGTGATCGCCATCATCGGGCTTCTCATCGCGCT
>CAYWTU010000707.1:0-2866 GCA_964461275.1 uncultured Pirellulales bacterium
GACCGCCCCCAGGTATTCCATTTCCTCGCGGAGCATGTCGGCCGCGCGGCTCGACATATTGCCCAAAACCTTCTGCCGCAGCTCCTCGCTGGCGCCCTTGAGAGCCAGCGCCCACTGCGACGTTTCGACGTTTTTGAGCACTGCCTGAATGTTCTTGTCGCTGAACTTGCAGATGTCTTCGAAGACGAACATCAGGCGGCGGATTTCCTCGACCAATTGGGGGTCTTCCTGCGCCAGATGCTCCAACAGATTCCGCTCCGTGGTGCGGTCGATCACGTTGAGAATCTCGGCCACGCTGGGCACTCCACCGGCCTTTTCGAATTGCTGGCTCATTACGCTGGCCATGCGGCTCTCCAACCCCTTTTCCACTTCCTGGATGATCTCGGGGTTGGTCTGCGTCATGGCGGCGATGCGTCGAATGACGGCCAATTGACGGTCGCTGGGCAGGCCACTGACCACTTCGGCCGCCTGCTGCGGCGTCAAGTGGGTGAGAATCAGGGCGATGGTCTGCGGATGCTCCTCCATGATGAACGTCAGCAGGTTCTGGCTGTCGACGCGCTGTAGGAAGCCGAACGGCAGGGCCTCGATCGACGCCCGCACGTTGTCCAACGTGCCCGAGGCGTTCTTGCCAAGCGCCTTCTCGACCAATTTCTTGGCGACATCCAAGCCTCCCGCGCCCCCCATGAGCCTTCCCGGGTTGGCTTGGGTGAACTCCTCGATCGCCTGCTCTTGCTCGTCGCCGCTGATCATTCCCAGGCGAGCGATTTCAATCGACACCGCCTCGACCTGCTTGGGCTCGAGCTTGCCCATGAGCATGGCCGCCTCGTCCTGCGGCATACTCATCAACAAAATCGCCGCTTTGCGAAGCTCGGACATGCGCTTGAACGCTGAAAGTGTGGTTCCCGGCCCCAGCCTTGGTCGGCGTCGTCAGGCCGCAAGGTTTGCCCGCCTTGTGGAATTGAACCCGCCGGTACGGCAGGCCCGGCAGCGCAAGCTTCGGCAATCGGCCGGTTCCGGCTGAAGCCTTGTTGAAAGGGGCGGCTCCAGGCGACGCAACTTGCCCGGATTTCGGCGGAGTGAACCGAGCGGCACTGAAAACGGCGCCCGTCGCTAGCCGGCCCCGCCCACTTCGGCCAGTCCCACATCGAGCGTAAGCGGGCCCCATTGGGTCTCGAACGGAATGGTGATCGGCGTAATATTCGACGGAAACCGCACCTCGTGGCCCGAACCGGTAATCACGGTCGGCAGGCTTATCGACATGTTGTACTGTTCGAGCTTGGCCTTGGCCGCGCCGGCCACCATGTTGGCCAGCTCGCCCACGGCGTCGACCACGTCGGCATTGATCTCCGCGACTTCCGTCATCAGCATGGTCGAGGCGGCGCCCATGGCCACCGGCGCCGACAGGCTGAGCACCACCGTGCCAACCGCGTTGCCCGAAAGGCCGATGACGCCGCTGACGTCGTGCTGCAGGACGCAGCCATGGTTCAGCGATATCTGACCGCGTTGCACCTCGCAGCTTAGAACGGTGCTAAACGCCGCGGACAGGGCATTGACGAACGGATTGATGTATTCGACTTTCATCTTTGGCAACGGACCAACGAGAGGACATACGGCGGCGGAAGGACCAACGAAGTTCCCTCCACTGCAACATCCAATGGCATGTGCAAGCCTAGGTCACCCGACGGGCGCTTCCTGGCGGTATTCTCCCCGTTGCCGCTGCGAAAAACCGCAGTCGCGGGCTCCCCTGGGGACCCGCTAGGCCGGTTGTGACGATTGCGCCGCCGTGCCGTCGGCCAACAGCTTGCCGATCCGGTCGGCCGTGTAACCGAGCTGCGTGAGAATTTCGCGGGAATGTTGGCCGACGGCCGGCGCGGGTCCGGCCGGTCGCTTTTCTACGCCGCGCAAGAAAATGGGGCTGTTGACCGTTTGCCTTGCGGACGATTGCGGCACATCCAGGGGGACGAGCGTCCGGGCGGCCGTGAGCTGCGGCATCTGGACCGCATCTTCCAAGCCGGGCACGGGACTGAACACCAGTTCGTGCTCGGTCAGCCGGCGCTTCCAGTCGTCGTAGTCGCGACCGGCAAATATATTGTCGAGCAGGGCCACCAATTCCGGAGCGTGCTGGCGGCGCAGGTCGGGCGTGGCGAACCGGTCTTCGTCAAGCCAATCGGGCCGCTCCACACATTTGCACAGCGCAGGCCAGTCCTTTTCGGTTCGCAAGCTGCACAACAGCAAACGCTTGTTGTCTCGCGTCCGGTAGTGGTTTATCAACACGTTGTGCGCCTCGGTGCGCGGCGTTTTCACATACGGCGGGGCGCCGCAGAGGATCGATTGCAGCAAACAGGCATTGGCCCACACGCCGTTGGCCATCAGCGAAGAAGAAACCAGCGAACCGGCGCCGCTCCGCTCACGGCGAAACAGCGCCAGCATGATGCCGCCGAACAGCGTCATGGCGCTGGGATGGTCGCCCATGCCGGCGACGCTTAGCGCCGGCTCGCTGCCGGCCGAACAGACCGCGTCCATGAGCCCCGAACGGGCCCAATAGGCCGACATGTCGTAGCCTGGTTGCTCGACGTCTTCGCCCTCGTCGCCGTAGCCGGTGGCGTGGGCGTAGATGAGTCGCGGATTGTGCGGCCGCAGGTCGTCGTAGGTGACCTTCAATTTGGCCAGGACCGAGGGATGTTGATTGGCGATCAACACGTCGGCGGTGCGCACCAGGTCCATCAATACCTGCCGGCCGTCGGGCCGGCTCAAATCCAAGGCGATGCTCCGCTTGTTGCGGCCGTCCAAGATGTAGTTGTAGTTCTCCTCGCACTCGGGCATCGGCGGCAACCGGTATAAGTACCGATACGGATCGCCCATGCCC
>CAYWTU010000708.1:0-2855 GCA_964461275.1 uncultured Pirellulales bacterium
AGACCGGCTGGACCAGCGCCACGCTGTTGGTGTCACGGATTCGCCGGCCCGCCAATAGGCTGATCAGCCCGTTGTAAAAGCGCGACGCCACGCGCCGCCCCCAGGGATCCTGACGAAGGCGACGATGCCCAAGCACAAAATGGCAACGATCGGTTACGGTGCACAACTGGCGAAGTTGCGTGGGGGGAATCTGCGCATCGCCCGGCAGGTATAGCACCCACTCCGATTCCGGACTCGCGTAGGCTTCGTAAATCGTCGGGCCGAATCCCAGGTTCTGAGGGTGCCGTACGACCCGCAAACAGGGCAATTCGGCCGCCAGACGCTGAAGCAATGCGGGGGTTTCGTCCCGGCTGCCGTCGTCGATGACCAATACTTCAAAGTCATCGCAGAACTCGCCAGCTACGCTTACGCTGTCGCGGATCAACGTCTCCAAGGTCACCGCGTCGTTATAGGCGGCAATGCTAACCGTAAGTTGACGCGGCATGGTGGCGGGCATGGATCGGCGTAACGCCTTCGGCGGCGCCTAGGACGGCGGGATCAGAATGTACGGTTGCCGATCGGGAAGTTGTGGATCGAACTGTTCGGTGCAGTAGTCCAATAGCACGGCCGTTGGCGTCAAGTTGCGAAAAGCGTGCGCCACCCGCGGGCCAACCTCCAACAGTGTAAACGAGCGATCGTCCGCCCGCAGCACAAACTCCTCGCGCCGTTTGGTCTCGACGTCCTCCAGCACCACCTGCACCGTGCCTTGCGCCACGCCGAACCACTCGATTCCCTTGGAGTGATAGTGGTTGCCTCGCACCTGCGACGGTGAATCAAACGTCACAAAGTAAATCTGACCGAATTCGCGCCGCCCCTTCGGCAACTGATGAGCCCGCAAGAACTCCACGAGCACTCCTCGGGAATCGCTATGCTTGGGCGTTTCGTAGATGGCGAAATTCATCGTGTTTCGAGGGGCTCGCTGCGGGTGGTACATGGCCGCCAAACGTCAAACCAACGCTTCTAGGCCTGGCGCAGGGGATCGCTCCACTGGTCGCAAGAAAGGCGACTCAAGAACGTCCCGCGCGCACAAGGGTTGTGGCTGGTAGGGCGTCGTCGCCACGCAGGGAACGCCCCGCGGGCGCTCGCCAATTTGGTAGGACCAGAAGAATTCGGCGGGCACCTCGAAAATCTCCAGTGTATCGGGCGCAGGCTGATAGCAATGTGTCACGCGGTCGGCGGTCGGCACGGAAATGGCCGTTGCCGCAACCCGCACCTCGGCCAGCCGGTTGGGGCGCGAGCCATGGACCAAACCGCCATCAAACAACACCGCTTCGCCAGCCGGCATGGGCAACTCCACCGTGTAGCGCTCGACCAACAATGGCAACACGCCGGCAAACCGCGACTGTTCGGCATACGACCTTCGAGGCAATGACAGTTTGTGTGATCCGGGCACAACTGCCAAACAACCGTTGTCGATGCCCACGTCCGACAAGGGAACCCAAAAGTGGACCGCCCGGTGTTCCGGTTCGCTGGCAAACGACCAATCCTGGTGCATGGCCAGACGACTGTTGGGGTCGGCCGCCGCCTTGCTCATGTAACTGCTCACGCAGAACGAGTAGTCACGCAGCAACCGTTCCAGGTGCGGCTGCAAGACGACGGTGATGGTCTCGTAGATGTACCGCCGAGCTTCCGTCGTCAGTCCTTGCACCGAACAAAAAAAACCGGCCTGCGGATCGCCGACCTTCTCGAACGCCTCCCGCAACTGCGCCACCTCGGACGGCCCCAGCATGGGAACGCGGACGTAACCGTCGCGATCGAACTGGACATCGAGCTCTGCGTCTTGGAAAATGCTGGGCATGGTTAAGGTTACGACGTGACCGAAGCGGCGTGAGGCGTTCCACAAAAGGCAACGTCGTCCGGCTCAGGAAAAATAGAACGTACCCCCCCAACGGTACCGAGCGTCGCCAGGCCGAATTGTCGCAGGCGTTGCCGCGTACGGTGCTCGTCCTCGCGCCACTGGATAGCACCTAAGTGTAGTCGTAGCCACCGGCTACGACAATCATGTCGGGGGAAATAGCGTTCCCGGGCCGACCTTCGGATCAGCTTTCGCGTTGAAGCCACGACGCTACACTGGTAGCTAAGCTACCCACCCGCCGGTGGAAAGCCGCCGTACCGCGCCTCGTTCTCCGGTTGTTCTCAATGCCCGTCCGTCCCGCCGTTGATCGATACCCTACGCCGCTGCAGATTCGGCGTCGGGGGCCGGTTAAGGTGTGTACCCGTTGCGTGGTCGATTCAACGGTGCCGGACGTGCGGTTCGACGCGCACGGTCAGTGCAATCATTGCCGCGTTCACGATCGGTTGACCAAGCTCTGTCCGGTTGGCGAGCAGGGGTGGAAGTTTCTGGAGCGGGTGGCCGAGCGGATGCGCCGCCAGGGCCATCGGAGCCAATACGACTGCGTCGTGGGGTTCAGCGGCGGGCGCGACACCTCGTATTGTTTGTATGTCACCAAGCAGCTCGGCCTGCGGCCGCTGGCGGTGCACTTCGACAACGGCTGGGACAGTGACCTGGCCAAGAACAATATCCGCAAGGTGTGCAACGGCCTACAGGTCGATCTGCACTCCGTCATCGCCGACTGGGAAGAGTCTCGCGAGCTGACCAATTGTTCGATTCGGGCCTCGGTTCCTTATATCGACCTGACCGACGACGTGGGCATCGCCCGAGCGCTATTTGACACGGCGGTGCAGGAAAACGTCCGCTGGATCATCCATTCGCATTCGTACCGCACGGAAGGCATCAATCCGCATCTGTGGAATTACTGCGACGGCCGCTATGTCCGCTTCCTGTTGGAGCGAGTCGGTCGTATGCGGCTGAAGCA
>CAYWTU010000709.1:0-2852 GCA_964461275.1 uncultured Pirellulales bacterium
CATTGCCGAGGCGTCCGAGGTATACACCAAGTTGACCATCGGTGACGGATTGGTGAGCCAGGTGCCGGCGTTCTTGATTTCGCTGGCCGCCGGCTTGCTGGTGACCCGCAGCAGCTCGGAAACGAACCTGCCGGCGGAATTCATGTCGCAGTTGTTCTCGCGGCCGCAGGCGCTGGCCGTCACGGGTGGATTCTTGGCGGTGCTGGTGTTCACCAATTTGCCCGCTGCGCCGCTGCTGACATTGGGCGCCGGCTGCGTCGGCTTGGCGGTCATGACCCGCAACCAACAGCGGCGGGCCGCGGCCCAAAAAGCGGTCGTCAAAGAAGAGCCCAAAAAGCCGACCGAGGAACGGATTGAGGACTACCTGAGCATCGACCCCATGGAGGTCGAAATCGGCGTGGGCCTCATTCGCCTGGCCGACCCTAAGCGCGGCGGCGACCTGCTGGAACGGATTCAGCGCGTGCGGCAAAACGTGGCTGCCGACGTGGGAATCATCCTGCCCAAGGTCCGCATCCGCGACAACATGCGGCTGGACCAAAATAACTATCGCATCAAAATCGCCGACGCCGTTGTGGCCGACGGGAGCCTGCTGGCGGGTCAGCTTCTGGCGATCGAGTCGGGCATGACGCCCCGCAAGGCGCCGGGTATACCGACCAAGGATCCGGCCTTCGGCACGGCCGCCGTGTGGATTGAGCCTCGCGAACGCGATCAGGCCGAGATGTTGGGTTACACGGTGGTCGAGCCGGCGGGAGTGCTGGCCACGCACCTGACCGAGATCGTGCGCCGGCACGCCGACGAGTTGCTCACGCGCGACGCCACCAAGCACCTCGTCGACGAACTCAAGAAGGTTTCGCCGGCGGTGGTCGACGAGTTGATTCCCGGCCAGTTGAAGCTGGCCGAGGTGCAACAGATCTTGCAGATGCTGCTACGCGAACACGTGCCGATCCGCAACCTGGCCCCGATCCTGGAAACGCTAGGCGACTGGGCAGCGCGCACCAAGGACCCCGTGCTGTTGACCGAATACGTTCGGCACCGCCTGGCTCGCACCATCTGCGGCAAGTATCGCGACAAGCAAGGGCGTCTGCACGTGGTGACGTTGGACCCCGCCATGGAAGACCGCATTCGAGCGGGCATCGAGCACAACGACAAGGGACTGTTCCTGCGGATGTCGCCGCAAGCGGTAGAGCAGACGTGTCAGTCGTTGGTCAAGGAGCTGGAGAAGTTGACCCGCGCCGGCCGTCCTCCGGTGGCGCTGGTGAGTCCGCAGATTCGCGCCGGCTTGAAGATGCTCGTGGCGGGTCAACTGCCGCACCTGGTGGTGCTGAGCTACAACGAAATCACGCGCGACACGCAGATCGAATCGGTCGCCATGGCCTCGGATTGAGCCCTGGCGCTGGAAACCCAGTGAATGCAGCCCCAAACGGCGAACATGGAAATCAAAACTTTTCGAGCCGCGACGCTTCAACAGGCCTTGGCCCACGTCCGCGAGACCTTGGGCCCCGACGCCGCCGTGTTGCACACCCGTCAGGTGCGCCAGGGGGGGCTCCGCCGCTGGCTGCCCGGCGCCAGCGTCATCGAAGTCACCGCCTCGGCCAACGTCATCGTGCCGAGCCGACTCCCCTCGCGGGCGTCGTCGGCGATTCTGCCCGCGGTCGAAGTTCCGACGCCCGTCGCAGACTCCGCCGATACTTCGCCAGCTCCCATGGTGCCCAGCCCGACTTACGGCTGCGACGAGCGAGACCAGCGCTTGAACGGACAACTGAGCGAATTGCGGGCGATGGTCGACGCGTTGTGCCACAAGGTACAACAGGCCAGCCGCGGCGAACTGCCTCCCGCGCTGTTCGAGTTGTACGCCTCGCTATTGGATGCAGAGTTTTCAGAGGATACGGCCCGTGAACTGATCGAGCGCCTCCGAGAACAGAACAGCGCCGAGCAACTGGCCGACGCGGCCGCGGCCGCCGCATGCGTTGAAAGAATCATCGGAAGCGAGATCCGGACCAGCGGACCGCTCCGCGTTGGCGATGGCCGACGCCGGTTAGTGGCGTTGGTGGGCCCGACGGGCGTCGGTAAGACGACGACCATCGCCAAGTTGGCCGCCAATTTCCGCCTCCGCGAGAAGCGCCGCGTGGGGTTGATTACCGTCGACACCTATCGAATCGCAGCAGTTGAACAACTGCGGACCTATGCCGACATCATTGACCTGCCGATGCACGTGGTCTCCACTCCCCGCGAGATGCGGGCCGCCGTGCAGCAGATGGCCGACCTTGATCTGGTGCTGATGGACACCGCCGGCCGCAGCCCACGCGACGAGGTTAAGCTGCAGGAACTCAAGGCCTTCCTAGGCGAGGCGCAGGCCGACGACGTGCTCCTGGTGCTCAGCGCCGTTTCAGGCGCCGCGACGTTGACCCGGACCGCCGCGCGGTTTGCCGAGGTCGGCACGACCGGACTGATCGTGACCAAACTGGACGAGGCGACGGGTTTGGGCAACTTGGTGCCGGCCCTGCGCAGCAGCGATCTGCCGCTGACCTATGTGACCGACGGCCAGAACGTGCCCGACGACATTGAAACGGCCGACGCCCGACGGCTCGTCGCGAGGATGTTCGGCCGGCCGTTGACCTACGCCCACAGCTAACCCTCCGCCCTGCCGCCGAATTCGTCCCCACACCGCGACACTCCCTAAACCCCACTTTCGTTCCATGCGCGACCAAGCCGACGAACTTCGCACCCTGGTGCGGCTCTTCGATCAGCCCCATGCGATCGGCGCAACGCAGGCCCGCCGCCCCAAGCTGGTCGTCGTGTCGAGCGGCAAGGGGGGCGTCGGCACGACCACCGTGGCGGTCAACTTGGCGGTG
>CAYWTU010000710.1:0-2835 GCA_964461275.1 uncultured Pirellulales bacterium
GCCGCTGCCGAGGAATAAGTGCCGTCGCCGCTCTTGGTGACGCCGCCGGCGCCGAGTTGCGCGGAGACGTTGGCTTGGATGGGGCATGGCCCGCGCCACGGAGGAAGTTCCTGGCCGAGCCAGAGGATGGCCAGATCGCGGCGATATTGTTCCGCGGCGCGGCCGATCGACGTGGCCAGTTCTTGCGTGGGCGCACTGACGATGAAGTTTTGCGTGCGGGCAGAAGCGCCCAGGGAGCTGAGCAATCCACAGAGGATTGTAACGCGTAGCGCAATTCTAACTGGGAGCGCAATTCGACCAATGCGAGCTTCCATGCTCTTGTGTCCTCGCTTCTTCCTTGAAGGTTGGGCGGTCGCTGCTTGCGACCGATTGCCACCGGCGGCTAGCGACCTACCGCTCAGGTGAGCGGCATGGCGCTAGCCACCGGCGCTTGTGGGCAACGTGCGGCGGACAGTGCAAAGGGCAGGCCAATCCACCGGCGGGAGTCTTCACGACAATCGCGCCGCGCGGCGTAACTGGTTGCTACGCGGTTGCTTCACGTCGTGTCCCCACACGCGATCCCAGGAACATTATAGCGCCGGGTCGCGTGTAGGTTTTGCAAAATCTAGCGTGCGCGGTGGAACGGACCTAGAGCAGTTGGATGCTGGCGATGCTAGTAGCCCTCGTCTGCCGGGCGTGGGCTGGGTCGCGCGGTGTGGACTAAATCGCTATCGAGCCTCCGTCGTGGATTCAGCGCGACAACTGATACCCAGCCACCTTTCGGCAGAAGGAGGCTACTTTGTTAGCGCCGCTACGATCGCTTGATTCGCGGCGGGGAATTCGTAGCTGGCTAACTCACTGCGTGGCACCCAGCGAAACGGCGCCAGCGGTGCTAGCTGGGTTTGTTGCGGACGGCAACGGAAGAAATGAAGCCGCACGCACAGGGGCTCCTGGCCGGGTCGGTCATATTGATGCTCGACCGTTGAGTCGAGGGACACAACCTCGACTGTGAGTCCTGTTTCTTCCTGGCACTCGCGCACGGCTGCGGCGGCCGGTGATTCGCCATCGCGAATCTTGCCGCCGGGAAACTCCCACAGGCCGCCGAGCGTAACGTCATCGGCGCGACGACCGATCAGCACCTGGCCATCATGCTCCACGACGGCAATGGCGATCGGTTGCATGGGACGCCCATAGTATCCATCGCGCTGAAGCGTGATGACGTTCTTGCCTCACGCGGAGCGTGAGGAGTACTTTACGCTCCGGGACTTCGCCTCGCCGGAGGCTCGGCTCCAGTCCCGTCCACGCGAGCGTTAACTCTTCGGAGCTTGCGCTTTGAACTTATCCACCATCCGTCCTGGCGAGCCCATGATGTTGTAGCCGGAGTCCACGTGGAGCAGTTCGCCGGTGATTCCATCGGACATGCTCGATAGCAAAAACGCGCTGGAGCGGGCCACTTCTTCGTGCGTTACGTTGCGCCCCAGCGGCGCCATGTTTTCGTACAGCTCCAGCATCTCTTCCACGCCTGCCGCTCGGCCGGCCAGCGTGCGGACCGGGCCGGCGCTGACGGCGTTCACGCGGATGCCGCGAGGACCAAGATCGTAGGCCAAGTACTTCACGCAGGCATCGAGCGCCGCCTTGCAGATCCCCATCACGTTGTAACCCGGCACCGCCTTTTCGCCCCCAAAATAGGTCAGCGTCAGGACGGAGGCTCGGTCGGCGAGAACTTCCTGAGCCGCCTTGCAGCAGGCGATCAGGCTGTAGGCGCTGATCTCCATCGCCATCTTGAAACCGTCGCGACTGGTGCGGATGGTGTCGTTCTTCAAATCCTCCAGGCTGGCGAAGGCGATCGAGTGGAGCAAGAAGTCGATCTGGCCGAACTCTTCTTTCGCCCTGGCCATGACGGCGCGGATGTCTTCGTCCTTCGACACGTCCATCGGCACGAGGAACTTGGCGTTGGGCTGCGTGTCGGTCAGTTGCGACACACGGCGGCGATTGCGCTGCCGTTCGTCGTCGGGCCGGTCGGGCAGGTGGGTGAAACCGCACTGGCCGCCGCCGGCGAGGATCTCCTGCGCGATCGCCCAGGCGATGGAGTGGTCGTTGGCCACGCCGAGAATCAAGCCCTTCTTGCCTTCGAACATACCCATGGAAAACTCCGTTGTGGTTGTAAATCAACCCAACAGAATACCCGTTTGGCAGCGTCTTCTCAAGACGATGGGAGCCGGCCAAGCCATGACGTGGAAATGCACCTCACGGGCGCCATCCGCTGGAAGAATCAAGGGATTGCAAAGTGGTTGCCCCACTTGCCTTGATCGATCACTTCTTCGCTTCCGCCTTCACCGGCCAAAGATTCAGCCAGCGGCCCAGGCCGGTCTTGCTGGCTTCGGCCGCATTGGCGTCGGCGACGTCTTCGCCGCTTAAGGCCTGGGCCAATTGCCCGATCGACTGTGTGATCGCCGCCTTGGGAGCCTGCTGCAAGAGCGGAACGCCGTTGTTGCGCACCTCGACCATCACGCGATAGTCGTTGGGCAATTGCCAGAAGATATCCCGGCCGATCGTCTCCTGGGCTTTCTTCAGGCTGATCTGACCGCTGTCGAGGCCCGCGCGGTTGACCACCACCTTCACTTTCTTGGCCAACTCATTCATCTCGCTGAACGACATCAGCAGCCGCACCACGTTGCGCAGGCAGGGGAGGTCGAGTTGCGTGACCAGGAGCACATGGTCGGACATCGAGAGCGCCACCCGGTCCAGCGTGCCGTAGGATTTGGAAAGGTCGATCAGCACATGGGTGAATGTGGCCTTGAGCAAACCGATCACGCGTTGCAGATCTTCCGGCGTGATGAGATTCACGTCGTCGAG
>CAYWTU010000711.1:0-2832 GCA_964461275.1 uncultured Pirellulales bacterium
GCTGGCGCCGCGTCCGACGCGGCGCGATTTCAACCACCGCCAACCACAACCAGATCGAAGCGCATATCGACGCACATCTCGACCTGACTGCTGCGGTGGCCGGACTGGTCACGATTGGCATATTGTCGGCCGTCTTGGTGTTCAGTTTTATTCCCCGCTATCTGGTTCCGGTCGTTCCCTGTCTGGCCGTTTTGACGGCTTGGTCGATTGGCCGTGGCGAAATCCCGCGGCAATGGGCCGCCGTCGGGCTGGCGGCCGCCGTTGTCGTTTGCCTGGCCAATCAAGACGGCAGATTTTTTCCAGCGATCGAGCACGGTATCGGCCCAGAGTTCGCCCGCACCGGCGCCGTCTTGGAGCGCAGCCGCGAGTACTGGAACGACCATCAAGACAACCTTCGCCTCGTTCAGTACCTGACGCAAAACCATCGCCACGACGACATCGTGGCGGGCCATCCGTTGGTTTATTTTCTCAGTCTGCCGCGGCTGGGATACGTCGCCCAGCCGCTGCACGGCTACACGATCAATCCATTTACGCCGCTGGTCGACCACTTTACCGATTTGACGACGGCCAACCTGGAGCAGATTCCCACCGACGCCCTGTTCGTTTATGCCCCGAACACCTGGTACCGCTTCTCGGCCCAATGGAGCCTGTCTCCGCCCGAGGCGGACGACCCGATCGTCTGGGCCGGGGTCGAGCCGGGCGGGCCGGTGGCATATCGGGTGAACTGGGAATCCCGCGGCGTGCTGAATCCTTCCGAGCGTCACCGCTGGTTCGTGCGGCGACTGTGGCCCTGGCGGACGCCTCTGGAACGCGCCGTGCGGGTCAGCGAATACTGGACGGCCCGGGGCGAACTGGTCGAGGCGGCCCGCGCCGTGCAAGACGTCATCGATCGCGCCGGCGATGCTCCGGAACTCGACGTCTTTTTGGGCAACGCCTGGCACGACGCAGGGCACGACGATCTGGCGGTGCGCTGGCTCTTGGCCGGGCAGCGCAATCCCTTGCTTGCCGCCCTGGCGTCGAGTGAGGCGACAAATAGTGCGGATGACCGAACCGTTGGGCCCATGCACCAGCCGCTTGAAGCGTCGCTGATCGAATTGAGCGAAGGCCGCGCTGCGGAAGCGATTGGCGTTTGGCGGTCCGCCGTCGGCAATTCGGCTTCAACAGGACGGGCTGAATTGTGGCTGGGGCTGGCCTATCAGTCGGTCGACGATCATCCCCAGTCGATCGCACACTTGGAGCGTGCCATTTCCAATTTAGACGGCGCGACGGCCGCCGAGTCGCTCGCGCTGGCCCGCCTGGCGCTGGGGCTGGGCATAAGCCGCCAAGCGGGCGGTGCGGACAACTTGGCCGCCGTCGCGCGGGCTCTGGATCTTTTCCAGGCGGTCATCGATGCGGACCCTTCTTCGGCCCTTACTCAGGTCGTTGCCGAGGCACATCATGAAGCCGGCCTGTTGCTGGCGAGGCAAGGCGAAAGGGGACTTGCCGCTGAGCATTTTCGGAAGGCGGTTGCGGCACGACCTTGTTGGACCGTGGCCCGCGACGATCTGACAGCGGTCCGGCCGTAGCGTTTTCAAGCTTCGGTGGTTTTGACGTTGCCGGGCGTGCCGGACTATCCTGAAACACATCGTTGGCTGTTCGCCCGCTGGCTGAGGAAACTCCGTGCGTCCGCATCCCATTGTCGCCTGGCTCGGGCTAGTCTCGTTGCCGCTGTTGGTATGGGTCGATACGGGGTTGGCGCTGGCGGGCGGCTGGAAGATGCACTCGGCGGGTGCGATGGCGCTGCTTCCCATTGCCGCCGTTTTGGCGGCGGCGGGCGTGACGGTCCTCTGCCTGACGCGCCGCTTCCGCCAGGCCATTGCCGCATCTCCGTGGCGCTGGCCGACCTTGAGTTTGGGTGTTCTGGCGGGGCTGGGGGCAGGTGAGTTGGTGTCACAGGCGATCGCCCCGCAACCCGGATTTCACCTCCGTCCACCCGGCGCCCAGTTCGTATACGAACCCAACCCCGACGTGCTCTTGGGCGTCGCCGGCCGCGCCGTAACCACCATCAATGCCCACGGCGTGCGAGGGACGGAGATGCCTTTGCGAGATGGGGCGTATCGAATTCTCTGCGTCGGCGGCAGCGTCGTCGAAGGCTACTACCTGGACGACAGCGAAACTTGGAGCGCATTACTTGGCGACGAATTGAACCGTCGCCAACCCTCGCGGCCGGTGTGGGTCGGCGCCGCGGGCGTCAGCGAATTGGCCACGGGCGACCACGGGCGATTCCTCCGTCGCAGCCCGCTGCCGCGGGAGATGGACTGCTGGTTGCTCGTCGTAGGCGCCAACGATTTGTTGCGGCTGGTGTTGGGCTACGACGGCGGCGCTGCCCCTCCCATCTGGCTCGCCAGTGCGCCGGTCCAGTCGCTGCGGCGGATTTGGAACGAGCGGCTGCGAAATGGGTTCGTCGTAGATCCCACCGGCGACGATTTGTCGCTGCACCGGCTGGGGTTTGAGATCCCCGTGGCGCCGCCGCCGAACTTGCCAGCCGCCTTGGACGACTACGAGCGACGGCTGCGAGCGATTATTGCGGCCGCCCGCGCCGCGGGCGTTCGTCTGGTCTTTGTCTGTCAGCCGGCGCTGTGGGACGAATTCCTGACGCCTCAGGGCAAGAAACGGCTGCTGTATGCCCGCGAGATTCCCTTTCCGCGCCCGTGGAAGTACCTGAAGGCCGGCAACTTGCGCGATGCACTGGACCAGTTCAACGAACGCCTGCAAGCCGTGTGCGCCAGCGCGCAGGTCGAATGCGTGACGACACTCTTGGAACTCAATGGCCGGGAGGCCTGCTTCTACGAC
>CAYWTU010000712.1:0-2828 GCA_964461275.1 uncultured Pirellulales bacterium
TCGGTCCTTGGAGTCGGCCTGGTAGGCACGCTTGGCCGCGTCGATCAACGTGTCGAGCTTGGCGTCGCTTTCGTGGGCGGCGGCGTCCACGCGAGCGCGCCGCTCCTCGGGCGTATCCTTGCCCGACTTGGCGCCCACCAGCTTTCGCAGCTCGGCCGCCGATTCGCGCCACACGGCCAGCGCCTCGCGAAACGCCTGGCCCTCTTCGGTGGTGGCCTCGCTTTGAACTTCGGGCGGCGTGCTCTGCGTCGGCGCGGCGGGAAGCCTTCCCGCCGCAAGCATCGCCAGCGCCCAAGCTAGCGTCGCCAAGCGGCGCTTCGTTGGTTTCCAATCCATGTGGCTCACGATCCTCTCTGACAATTTCCAAGCGCCGCGCTCGAAACACGCCTCGCTAGAGTTCCCATTTCAGGCCAGGATGCCTGCCATCACCTCGCCGTAGACGTCCGTCAGCCGGTAGTCGCGGCCGCCGAACCGGTACGTCACCTGCGTATGATCCAACCCCAAGAGCGACAGCAGCGTGGCGTGTAAATCGTGGATGTTGACCGGATTTTCCACAGCATGGTAACCGAAATCATCGGTGGCGCCGTAGACCGTTCCTGGGCGAATGCCAGCCCCAGCCAGCCACATGGTGAATCCAAAGGGGTTATGGTCGCGGCCATGTTTGCCCTGCGGGCCCTCTTGCGCAGTGGGCGTGCGTCCAAACTCGCCCCCCCACAACACAATCGTTTCGTCCCACAGCCCACGCGCCCGCAGGTCGCTGAGCAGGCCGGCGATCGGCCTATCGACAGCCAAAGCGTTTCCGCGGTGGTGCTCGGCCAGGTGCGTGTGTTGGTCCCAATGATTGTGTTCGGGCAGCGGCGGCGGTAAAAGTTGTACAAACTGCACACCCCGCTCGACAAGTCGTCGAGCCAAGAGGCATTGGCGGCCGTAGACGGCCGTTTGTGGGTTGTCGAGGCCATACAGCGACCATGTGGCCTGGGACTCGTCGCCAATGTCGAGCAGCTCCGGCACCGCAGTCTGCATGCGAAACGCCAATTCGTAGTTCTTAATCGCCGCGTCCAAGCGGCCGCTGGTTGTGGTCAGCGGCGAGCGCCGGTTCAGTTCCGTCACCAAGTCCAATTCGGCTCGCGCGAAGGCGGGTTGGCCGACGGGCGGCAGTAGATTGGGAATGGGCGTCTCGCCTGGCAGGAGCACCGTCGCCTGATGTTCGGCCGGCAGGAAGCCATGCGTGAAGCAGTCGCGCCCGCCCAGCGGCATCTGTCCGCAGTCCAAAACGACGAAGTTCGGCAGTTCGCTCTGCTCGCTTCCCAAGCCGTAACTTACCCAGGAGCCCATCGTCGGCCGGCCTTGGAACGGTGAGCCGGTGTGCAGGAAGAAGTTTGCAGCCGAGTGTTCCGAATGTTCGGAGACCATCGATCGAACGATGGCCAGTTCGTCGACATGTTGGGCCACGCACGGAAACAACTCGCTGACATCCGCACCGCACTGGCCATGCCTGGCAAAGCGGAAGGGGCTTTGCCAGACCAGGCCCGTGTTGGCGAACTGAGTTGCCTCAAGCTGCATGGGCAGCGGCTTTCCGTGGTCGACCGCCAACCGAGGCTTGGGGTCGAACGTGTCCATCTGCGATGGACCGCCGTCCATGTACAAGAAAATGACGTGCTTGGCGCGCCCCGATCCGGAAGGCGAATGATTCCTGGCCGGGGGCGCTCCGCGGTCGCCCCGCGCACACGACAACATGCTGCACAGCGACAGCCCGCCGATACCGCCGGCCCAGCGCTGCAATACTTGGCGGCGATCGAGCATCGTGTCTTGCCGCGGCATGATCATGAGGAGGCCGGATAAGGGGTATCGGGCGGTTGTGTCCGCCAACTACAAATTTACCCAGTTCCTCCGGGGGGGCCAATCGCTCGGGACCTTTCGCCGCCGAGGTCTTCGCAAAACCTCGCGGATAATCCGAATTTCGCGGTGGTCCAGGGGCGCCGGCAGTGCTTCCGATGCGAAAAGTCGAACCACAAAATCACGAAGAGGAAGCCGAACAAAGCCGCGATCGGTGATCGCGGGGGAAGCGGTGGCAGGCGAGCCGTCGCAATATGCCCGAAGCCGAAGTCGCCAGACTATGGCCGCGGTGGGCGCGAAATCCAACGGCGAGCGGCGGGCGTAAGCCCGCTGTTTCTCACCGCCGCCGGTTGCTGCCGCAACGCAACAGGGGACTAACGTCCCCCGCTCGCCATCGGCGGCGGTTCGTCGCTAGTCGTCCTCTTGCTCCTCCAACCATCGGTAGTAGGCCAACCAGTTGATCGCGCCGTCGGACAGGACGATGTCGGTGGCGATCTCGGCGACCGACGACGCGTCGACGCTCTTAGCCCCCGGCGAGTCGCCTTTAGCCCCCGGCGAGTCGCCGGGGGTTAGGACTGCCGATGGCGTTGTCACGGCAAGCGGCGCGAATGGCGCCACGCCCGCGGCGATCGACGCCGGCGACTCCACGTCCCCCGCGATCACCGATCGCGGCTTTGTTTCGTCGGCCGGCGGCGGAGGGCTGACCGGCACGCCGCTGATCGCCACATCGAACGACCGATTGAGTCCGTCGGACGCGTCGGCGAACAGCGAACCGACCCCGGCCGGCGTGAGCTTGGTGATCGTGCTGGAGAGATAATTGGCCACGTACAGGTTGCCGTTCTCATCCAGCGACATGCCGGTCGGCGAGGTGAGTCCTTGGGCAGGGCCGGCGAACACGCTGCCGACGACCGAGGGCGTGAACTTCGTGACGAGACTACAGAGCACGTCGGACACGTAGAAGCTGCCGCCGGCGTCGACCGCGACGCCAATTG
>CAYWTU010000713.1:0-2826 GCA_964461275.1 uncultured Pirellulales bacterium
TCGTGGCCCCAGAACCCCGCCTGCGCCACATCGCTGGGGGCCGAGCGGTGCCAGACGACCGCCTGCGGGGCAAGCGGCGTCGTGGCGACCTGTGAATCCTGCTTGGCCGACGGGGTTTTGATTCGTTTTTTTGTGCCCGACATACGGGCGCTGTGCGTCGTAGACATGCTGAGGGCCGACTCTTGTCGAATAAGGACGCCGCACCGCGAGAAGGCGTGCGGGTTATGAGCAACTTTCCGTGTCGATGGGGAAGAATTCATCCACTGGGCCCGCAAAGTACCGCGGCAGGATTGAGGCCGGGGCGCAGGCGGGGTTATCTTATCAGGCGGCGGCTCGGCCACAATGGCCCGACGCTGCTGGCCCTCCAGCCAGCCGTGTCAGATCCTTGTTCGTCGCGGGGAAGGCAAAGGAATCATCGTGCGGCTGGATCCACGAATCCTACTATTGGGTGCGACCTTGGTCGTACTCGGCGGACGAATTCCCGCCGCGGCGGCCGGCGAGCCTCCGCAGACAGCGCGGGCGTCCGCCGACCCGCTCCCCGCGCCGGCGCCTGTGGCCGGCGATCGGGTCGTGCTCGCGCCAATTCCTGAACCGCCCGGGCTCAAACGCCTCGATCCCGAGAGCGACGTCTGGGTCGACGCCAAACTCAAGCGAGTGGTCATGGGGGGCCGCATCTGCTTGCGTGACGGTCCTTTGGAGATGTTCGCCTGCAAACTCAACAGCAAGGAGCACGAATCGGTCGTGCACATCAACACCAAGGCTTTCGTGATGCACGCGGCGCTCTTGGCGGTGGGCGCCGAGGTGGGAGGGCCGGTCGAATTTCAACCGCAGTTCAAGCCCCCTTCCGGCACCACAATCGACGTCGTGGCCTTTTGGACCGGCGAGGACGGCAAGCGGCAGAAGATCGACGCCCGGCAGTGGGTCCGCGACGTACAAACGCGCCAGGCCCTGACATCGTCGTGGGTCTTCGCAGGCAGCACGTTCTGGCAAGATCCCCAGACCGGCGATCGCCGCTACATGGCCGAGGACGGCGACTTGATCTGCGTGGCCAACTTCCCGGCCGCCACACTCGACCTGCCGTTGGAAAGCTCCCAGGCCAACGCCTCGCTGGCGTTTGAAGCGTTTACCGAAAACATCCCGCCGCTAGGCACGCCCGTGACGCTGCTCTTGATCCCACGGTTGGAAGCGAAGCATCCGTAGTCGTCCTCGCCGAAGCGCCTCGCCAGCGAACGCTGATCCCGCCTACGCCTCTCCCTCGTCTTGGCGGGCCAACGACGACTTGAACAGCTTGCGGCCGATGTTCTGGTGGTACTGCGTCCAATGGCTGTCGGCGTTGAGGTCTTCCTGCATGAGCAGCGCGAAGGCGTGCACCTTGGCGTCTAAGTTGTCCAGATGGTGCAACGCGATCGCCTCCATTGTCATCGGCAGTTTCGGACTGCCGAATTCGTAGCTGCCATGGTGGCTGACGATCATGTGTTTAAGCCGATGGACGATTTCGTCGGGCACCGGTTCGCCGGCCAGCCGCCGGGCGTCGGCCAGTTTGGCGTCGAGCATCTCGACGCCGATAATCAGGTGCCCGATCAACTGGCCCTCGTCGGTGTAGGCCAGCCCTCGTTCGTAGCTGAGTTCTTCCAGCTTCCCCAGATCGTGCAAAAACGCGCCCATCAGGAGCATGTCGGCGTCGACGGCAGGCAACCGATCGACCACCCGCGTGACCAACTCCATCACGTTGACCACGTGTTCCAAGAGTCCACCGTGGTAGGCGTGATGATTCTTGACCCCAGCGGGGGCCATCGACAGCTTGCGAAGGAAGGTTTCATCGACCAAAAAGCACTCGGCCAGGTTCCGCAGGTGGGGACACTTCATTCCCCGCAGCAACGTCGCCGCGCGGGCCAGCAACGCGTCGACGTCGACGCTGGGGACGGGAATGAAATCCGACGGGTCAATTTCGTCCGCTAAGACCGGCGTGATCTGCTTGGCGATCATCTGCAAGGCGCCTTGAAACACCTGCGTGGCGCCGTCGATCAACACGTACTGGCCGTCTTCAAAACTGTTGTAAATGCCCTCGGTGGCGTTCCACAGCCGGCAACTAATGCTGCCGGTGCGGTCGGACAATTCAACTTGCAGGTACAGGTTGCCGTTGCGATTGGGGCGGAGTTGTCGACCGTGGGCCTGATAGATTTCGCGGACCGACTCTTGGGCCCCGAGTTGATTCACGAACCGCCGACCCATGCTGACCATCCTGAACTAAAGTAGTGCGCTTGTGCCCGCGACGGTTCAACGGCCGTGCGACGACAGGATTCTACCGGCCCGTCGATTCGGCCGATAGCGGATCGACGGGATCGACGCGTATCGGCACATCGCCCTTGGCCGACAGGGCGCCAGGCCGCTAAAATACCGCCGCGAATTTTTTCGGCGGATGCTCCGACGGCGCGTCTGCCAGCCGACACCAACCCGAGCAGCATTCATGGCCAAGGCGCCTCAAACCGCCATCACTCCTACCCGCGCCGAAGATTACCCCGAATGGTACCAGCAGGTGGTCCGGGCCGCCGACCTGGCCGAGCCCTCGGCGGTGCGCGGCTGCATGGTCATCAAACCGTGGGGGTACGCGCTGTGGGAAAACATGCAGCGCGTGCTCGACCGAATGTTTAAGGACACCGGCCACGTCAACGCATACTTTCCGCTGTTCATTCCCTTGAGCTTCTTGGAGAAAGAGGCCGAACACGTCGAGGGGTTTGCCAAGGAATGCGCCGTGGTGACGCACCACCGACTTGAGGCCGGTCCCGCAGGCGGACTGGTTCCCACCGGCAAACTGGAAGAGCCGCT
>CAYWTU010000714.1:0-2825 GCA_964461275.1 uncultured Pirellulales bacterium
CCGGCGAATTCCCCGAGGAGCACCTCAGCGTCTACCTGACCGCCCGCCAATACGGCAGCCTGCCGCCACAGACCACCTATGTTCAAATAGTCAACAAGCTGCTGGGCGTGTGCTTGGAATTGGTCGACAGCTATCTGATCGAGCACGTTCTGACGCCGCTGGCGCGGACGATCAACGCCAAGTAATCCAGGTTGTTGGCGTCTCTGCAGGTTGGGCAGATGCAGCGCGGCGAAGTTGGCCGCTTTTCGAAGCACACTCTGCCACCGAGGGCGCCCCCAAGCTAAGCCGCCTTCGTTCGCTGCGCGCTCCACATCGCCTCGTAGATGCCGCCCGAACGCATGAGTTGCTCGTGCGTACCGACTTCCACGATCCGCCCGCGCTCCAGAACCACGATTCGGTCGGCGTCGGCCACGGTCGAAAAGCGGTGCGAGACGATGATCGCTGTCCGGCCGGCCACCAGCCGCTTCAAACAACGGCGCAGCTCTTGTTCCGCGTACACGTCCAGCCCTGCCGTCGGCTCGTCCAAGATGACGATGGCGGGCTGGCACGCCAAGGCTCGGGCGATGGCCAGCTTCTGCCACTGGCCGCCCGAGAGGTCATGTTCGCCGAACATGCGGCCAAGTTGTGTGTCGTAGCCTTGCGGCAAGCGGCGGACCATTTCATCGAGCCCCAGCTCCAGCGCCAATTGCCGAACGGCTTCCGGATCGTCCAGCAATCGCGCCAAATCTCCCAGCGCGATGTTTTCGCCCGCCGTCGCTTCGAGCCGCAGTGGCCGCTGCATCAGCAGCGCCATGCGACGGTGCAGTCGTCCAAAGTCGATCTCTGCAAACGGCACGCCGTCGTACAAAATGTTACCCGCGCTGGGGCAGTACAGGCCGGCGATGAGTTTGGTCAGGGTCGATTTACCGGCGCCGTTTTCACCCACTACGGCGATCGTTTCGCCGGGGGCGATCCGCAACGAGACGTCGGACAAGGCGTTGGCGTTGCTCTGCCCGTAACGGAACGAAACGCCGTCCAGCACAATCTCGCCCCGAAGTGGCTCGGGCACATGCAGCATTGCGGTCGACGGCGCAACCGGACGCTGCAAAAAGCGATGCAGATAGTCTGTCTCCAGCCAGGCCTTGGAAACGGCGGCGGCCGAGTTGGCCAGGGCGGCCGCGTCGCGCGTCAAGCGCCAGGCGGCGACCCAGAACGCCACAAATCGCTCGGTTTGCAGCGTCTGCCCGGCGGCTTGTTGGGCCACCCGCTGGACGGCCAGAATCAACAGCCCGATGGCCAGCGCAGACGTTCCCAACCGGACGCCCAGTTCCCAGCGGTCCAGGCGCTTATGCGTCTTTTGCAAGTTGGAGATTCGCGCTAGCGCCTGGTCGATCATCCACTCGGCCAGCCCCAGGACGCGGACGGCGGGCGTCAACTGATGGCTCGTCAAGTGTCGGGTGTAATAGTTCGACCAGCGTTGCGTCTCCGCGTTCCGGCGACGCAGGCGATGACGCGCCAACGACAACGTCCCGCCGGCCACCACCAACGGTCCGGCCGCGGCCAATACGCCCAGCGTATACCACGGTTCGACGGCGAACATGATCGCCAGCAGACCCAACACCTGAACCGCCGAGGCGATCATATTCAGCGACTCGATCACCGAGCGGACGAGCAGTCCGCCCGGCTCTCCCGACAAGAGCGCCAATTCGTTTTGCTGCTGCCGATCCTCGAGTTCGGCCAGCTCGAGCTGCGCAGAACGGCGGAGCACATCCTGGCGCACGCGCAGCGATACACTGTCGGTCAGACGGTTTTGGGCGTACTTGCGCACCGCGGCCGCCAGCGACGCAGTCAATGCCAGGACGCCGGCAAACACAACCCAGGGCCCGGTGCGGGCCGCGCCGGCCGAGCCCTCGCCCGCCGACTGCTGCACGACGGCCACGACCTTGGCCATGATGACCACCGATGCCGGGGCCAATAGTGCGGCGGACAGCGCCGTCGCCACCACCAGGGCAAAGTGCCGGCGATTCGTGGTCCACAACAGCGGCGCGGCCCAGCGAATGGTCCGCACCCAGCGCGTTGGCGATTCAAGCAATTCGGGCACGTGTGACCTCCCTGGCCGCGAGGTCTCGTTGCGGCTCCGACAACAGGCGGTCGTATGCCGCTAATGTTTGCAGCGCGGTGCGGCGCCAGTCGAAGCGCGACGCTTGGCGCAGCGCGGCTACGGCCAGTTCGGTCCGTCGCCCGGGATGGCCGACGACCTGCTCGATGGCGGCGGCGATGGCGGAAGGATCGTTCGCCGGCGCACCAACGCCCCCCGACCCCGCTACCTCGGGCAGCGACGAATTGTCGCCATAGACAACCGGCGCCCCGCAGCTCATGGCTTCCAACAATGGCAGACCGAACCCCTCATAGCGCGAGACGTAGCAGAACGCTTCGCACATGCTGTACAGCACCGGCAGATCTTCTTCTTGCAGGTAGCCCACGGCCTGGACGCACGACGAACCGGCGATCAGCTCGTCCAGCTCGCTGTGGTCGCCCCAACCGCGATAGCCTCCGATCACCAGGCGCAACGGGTCGTCCTGATGCCGTTGCGCAAACTCGAGAAAGCCGCGGACCACGTTCAAAAGGTTCTTGCGCGGTTCGATCGTCCCCAGGCTCAACAGAAAACGGCCGCCGGACAAGTTGTACCGGCGTTGAACTCGCCGGCGTGCGTCAGGCGGATGGTGGGGCGTAAACCGCCGGTGGTCGACCCCTTGATGCACGACGTCTATTTGGGAACTGGGTACGTGCAGCCGCGCGGTCAACTCGTGGGCCGTGGAGTGCGAGACGGCCAGGAACCGCGAACC
>CAYWTU010000715.1:0-2819 GCA_964461275.1 uncultured Pirellulales bacterium
GCGGTGGCTGCAACGACTCGAGCGTGACCATCCCGCGCGGCTGGCCGAGCCCGATTTGCAGTTCGCCGTCGCCTCTTGGTCCCGCCAGCGCGGACGCGGCGACGAGGCCTTCAAGACGCTCGATGCGCTGGCGAGCGCCTATGAAGGTCATGCCTGGGGTCACGCGGCCTCCGCCGAACTGGGGCTGGTGGATCTGCACCGCCCGCCCGGTCGGACTGCGGAACCGGCCGCGGTGACACTGGCGGCCGAACCGCCGCTGTTGGACGGCGCACTGGACGACGCCTGCTGGCGACGTGCCCAGGCCTTGCCGTTCACCGGTCAACCGCCAGCCGACCCGCAGCCGCTTGCCGAGTTGCGAATGGCCTGCGATGGGCGGTTTTTGTACCTGGGATTTCGCGCTCCACGAGCTTCCGAGCTGAGCTACGCGGCTGCAACCCGTCGGCTGCGCGACGTAGATCTATCGGCGCTTGATCGCTGGGTGTTGACGCTCGACACCGACCGCGACCGCAGCGTGTATTATCGGTTGACGGTTGCCAGCGACGGCAGCGTGGCCGACGCCTTGGCCGACGACGTGTCGTTCAACCCGCGCTGGTTCGTGGCCACGCGCGTGGGCGAAGCAGAATGGAGCTGCGAGGCGGCCATTCCATTTGTGGAATTGACGGCCAGCCCGCCAGGCCGCGTTTCAACGTCGGACCGGGCGGCGTGGCTGTTGTCGGCGGCGCGTTGCATTCCCGGCGGCACGACGTCTCGCTGGCCTGCCGGCGATATGCCGCGCGGCGCCGCGGGTCTGGTCACGTTCGACGATACACGGGAGGAGGAAGGCCTTGTGTCGCGGCGCGCTCGAGCCAACCGAGATGGTGTGCCTGCCGCGCCCGTTCCAACGGCGGATTCGCTCAACGACCCAACAGCCGGTCGACCGCCAGACCTAGGTCGTCCTGACGCATCAGGCTCTCGCCCACCAAGGCCGCGCTGACGCCCGCGGCCGCCAGTTTTTCCATATCCGCATAGCAGTGGATGCCGCTTTCGCCGACTACGGTGCACTCCGGTGGAATCCGGGGCCGCAGCCGCAGCGTGTGCTCTAAATCGACATCAAACGTCCGCAGGTCGCGGTTGTTCACGCCGATTAATGTGGCGCCCGCCGCCAAGACGCGCGGAAGATTGACGGGGTCGTACAGCTCCACCAGCGGCGCCAGGCCCAATTCGATCGCCTCGTTGTGCAATTTGCGCAACTGGCAATCATCCAGACACTCGGCAATCAAGAGCACGGCATCGGCGCCCGCCGCGCGGGCTTCGACCAGTTGGTAGCTGTCGAGTATGAAATCTTTACGGAGCAGCGGCACGCGAACGGCAGCGCGAATCTGCCGCAGGTAATCCAAGGAGCCTTGAAAATACGTTTCGTCGGTCAGGACGCTGATGGCGGCGGCGCCGTGCCGGGCGTACGTTGTGGCAATGGCCACCGGATCGAAGTCGGCGCGAATGAGACCCTGCGAAGGGCTGGCCTTCTTGACCTCGGCGATCAGGTTCACCTGACCTGGGCGGGAGACGGCGGCGAAGAAATCGCGCACCGGCGGCGCGGCGGGCAACTGGGTTCGCAGAGCCGCCAGCGGCAACCGGGCCTGGTTGGCGGCGATTTCCTGGCGTTTGGTGGCGACGATCTTGTCGAGAATCGTGGGCATGTTCAGTGCTTAAAATGCCGACGGCCCGTGAAGATCATCGCCAAGCCGTGACGGTCCGCCGCGGCGATCACCTCGGCGTCCTTTTTCGAGCCCCCCGGCTGAATCAACGCCTTCACTCCCGCTCCGGCCGCCTGCTCGACTGAATCGGGAAACGGAAAAAATGCGTCGGACGCCAAAGCCGCGCCCACCGCCCGGGGTCCCGCCTTGCGGATCGAAATCTCGACCGAATCGACCCGGCTCATCTGTCCGGCGCCGGTCCCCACCAGCATCTGCTCGCGAACCAGAACGATCGCGTTTGACTTCACGTGCCGCACCACATCCCAGGCGAGTTTTAGATCGCGCTGCAGGGAAGGCGCCGGTTGGACCTGCGTCACCACCGTCCATTCCGACTCCGGGTCGGGCAGCACGTCGGCGTCTTGCATCAGCAACCCGCCGTCTACGCGGCGATACTCCCAAGCGGGCGTCGGGGGCGGCAGGGATCCCACCTCCAGCAGCCGCACGTTCTGTTTCCATTTGGGTCGCGTGGTCAAGATTTCGAGCGCCGGGGCGTCGAACTTTGGGGCCACGATCGCCTCGATGAACAGACCCGGCTCGCAGAGCGCTTCCGCCGCGGCCGCGTCCAGCGGGCAATTGAGGCTCAGTATTCCGCCGAACGCGCTCAAGGGATCGCCGGCCAGCGCCCGTTGGACCGCGGCGCCGGCGGTTGCCGCGACGGCGGCGCCGCACGGATTGTTGTGCTTGATGACGGCCGCGGCCGGATTCGCCTGCGAGCGCACAATGCCCAGCGCGCTGTCCAGGTCCAACAGGTTGTTGTAGGACAGCTCCTTGCCGTGCAGCAGCCGGCCGTGGGCCACGTTGCCGCCGGCGCCGGGCTCCACGTACAGCGCTGCGCGTTGGTGTGGATTTTCGCCATAGCGCAGGACGGCGCTGCGCGAAAATTGCAGTTGCAGCGTGGCGGGAAACGGACCGCTGCTGCACTTTCCGGCGAAGTAGTCGGCGATCGCCCGATCGTACTGGGCGGTATGGGCGTAAGCCCGCCCCGCCAGTTCGCGCCGTAGCTCGTAACTCGTGCCGCCCGAAGCGGCAATCGCTTGGAGCACCGCGGCATATTGCTCGTGGCCGGTCACCACGGTCGTAAACTTG
>CAYWTU010000716.1:0-2819 GCA_964461275.1 uncultured Pirellulales bacterium
AACTCCGAACGAAACCGCGGGGCACGACGCCGCGCAACCGGAGACCTTGCCGGCCCACGACGGACCGGTAGAGGGTTGTAACTTCTGCGGCCAGTCGTCGCCACGCGGGGAGCGATTCGCGGGCGGGCGCCTGCCGCGGCCACGACGCGCCGCGCAGAATCAAGGATCGTCGTCGGTGGCGACTTCCAGGCCGGTGAGGTCGACGACCAGGTCTTGGCCGAGCGTGTCGAGAAACCAGTCGTCGTCGGCGCCACCCAGGAGCGTATCGACGGCGTGATCGTTGAGCACGGTCGATTGCGGCACGAGGAAATAGCCTTGGTTCAAGCCACCCGGCGTGCCCAGCACATGGGCGACGCGCTGCGCGTACGAATTGCTTGAGCTGGACCACTCGGCCTGCACGGCGAAGACGGCTGGCGGAACATTCGGAAAGGCGAGCGCTCCGGCCAGCAGCAAGTCTTGCCCCGCGCCGCCATCGAGTTGATCGGCGCCATAACCGCCGAACAGCAGGTCCGATCCGATGCCCCCCAGGATCGTGTCGCCGAGATCGGTGACGCGCGTCCCGCCCAGGATCAGGTCGTTGCCGTCGCCGCCATCCAGCAGGTCGCTGCGAAATCCGCCGACCAGCACGTCATCGCCGCTGCCGCCGTAAAAGGCCACCGGTTTGTCGAGCAACTCGGCCACCAACACGTCGGCCTGCCCTAGTCCCCAACCCAAGACGCTGCCGGTGATGCCGGCGTAGTTCACGATCCCGCCAGCAAGTTGCAGGTTGAGAAACTGATTGAACACCGAGACGACATTGCCGACCGAGAAGAAAAACACGGCGTCGATGCCGGCCGTGCCGCCCCAGGCCAGGTCGGTGAGGCCGGTCTGCGAATTCGGCTGCACAGCGACGGTTGTGACTGCCACGTTGTGCACGGTCGGAGCGCTGACGCCGCCATCCTTATCGGTCGCCGTGACGCGGACGTTGACCGATCCCGTGCTGTCGAACACGCGCTCGACCGTCGTGCCGCTGGGGCCGGCCACGGTTTGATCGGTCGTGCCGTTGCCGTCCCAATCGATCTGGAACGTGAAACCGGCCGCCTGATCGACGCTCGATGGGTCGCTGGCTAGCAGCGCGAAGCTGCGCGGCTGACCGGGCACGGCCGATGTCGGGCCCGACACCGCAACGGTGGGCGCGGCGTTGACTACTTGAAAATGGAGCGTGCGCCGATTCGGCAGCGGCGGGGCGCCGTTGTCGGTCACGATGACCGTGGCCGAAAACGAGCCGGCAAGCTGATCGTTCCAGGTCCCGGTGATCAGACCCGTCTGCGGATGGATTTGCAGCGGCGCCGGCGCACCGGCCTCGAACTGATAGGTCAGCGTTTGGCCGGCGTTGGGATCATACGCGCCCAGCGAGAGCGCCAGGGGAATCCCCTCGGTGATCATCACGTTGGTCAGTGGGGGAATCACCGGCTGTTCGTTGGTGGTCGGCCCTTTGAAATAGACGCCGCTCGTGAAGATGAACGGCAAGCCGATCGGGTTCGACACCGAGAATTGAATGAAATAAGCAGTCCAGCCTTGCGCGGGGGTGGGCACGTTGCCTTGCATCACGCCGTCGGTCGCCACCAGCGGGGTCGAAGTGAAGGCCGCCCCCACGACCGGCCAACGGAAATCGCGGGCCTGCGTGTTGGTGGCTTGCCAAAGCCTGGCGTCGACGACGTGGCCCGACGTGGTCACCTGAATTGTGCCGTCGGGCAACTGCGTGAAGCTGTACTGCGGCACGCTGGCGCCGAGCACGACGCTGCCGAAGAGGTTGAACGTGTCGACATACACCTCGGGGTCCGAGATGCCGTGGCTGCTGTTGGCGACATAGCGGATCCATTTCGGCCCGGGCAGATCGTCGTAGTAGAATTTCCACGAGTCGGGGACGAAGAACTCGTCGCCCGAGGCGTAGAGCATGTACTTGGGCAACGTCAGCCGCGCGCGGTAGGTATAGGGGTCGACGATGCCCAAGAGTTGGTCGATGCCCTCGGCGCCGAAGTTGTCGATGTCGAGGATGCCCTCGTTGACGTAATCCTGCACCGCCGACGAGAACGCGCCGTTGTAGTACGAGTAGTGGTGCACGAAGCTGGTCTGCATGTTGAGCAGATCGGCGACGATCGGCACGGCGTACGACACGCGAGGATCGGTCGCCGAGGCCAGCCAGGTGGTCCAGCCGCGCTTCGAGGCGCCGGCCACGATGAACGAGCCGATATCAAAATTGCCGCCAATCGGCGAGCCAAAGAAGTCGCCGAGAGCGTCCATGGCCCGCATCGCGGCCCGCGTCATCGGCAGATTGACGGGCCAGGTTGGGTCGCCCGTCTCCAGAAACTTGCGCCACGAGTAGGCGATGATCGAGTCTTCGGAGCGTGTGAAGCTTTCGCCCGCGAAGCGCAGCGGCTGATTGGGCACCGTGAATAAGTCGACCAGGACCGCGCCGGTCGAGACGGCTGCCGGGCCAGCATAGGTCTCGATGTCGGGATTGGCCGGCGGATTGGTCGACGTGCTGCCGCCATCGATGAACAGCAGCACCTTGTCCGACGTGCGATTGTTCGGCACGTAGACCGCCATCCAGTGCTGCCACAGTGTCTTGTCGACTTCGGCTGAAGTCCGCCACGTGCCCGAAGTGAGCAGCAGGTTGTACTTGACGTAGCCGCTTCCCACGACGCGGCTACGAAGGTCCCAGGCGTAGGCCGGATCGAGCGCGTGGACGAACGTGTCGAGCGGCGTGCGTTCGCCGGGGGCAAAGAGCGTCAGGGGAACTTGTTTGGTGTCGAGCGCGCCGGCGGCGTCGCGCGCTT
>CAYWTU010000717.1:0-2810 GCA_964461275.1 uncultured Pirellulales bacterium
AGGCCCGGCGCAGCGCTCGCTCGGCAGCCCGGGCGGAAAAGCGTCTGGCCGACGCCCCCGAGTCGCTGTTGGACGCGGCCATGTTGCAAGTCATCGCGGGCACGAACAACTCAGCCTCGGTCCTGCGGCCGCACAGTTTGCTGGAGGACATGTATGGAATGGACGGGGTGCCGGGAACGATCTCGCAGTTGCACACCGGCGACGTATTTTCCGGCAACGGCTACCTGGGCGAATTCAAAAAAGACCTGAGTACAGCCATCAATGTCAACAATCAGGCGCTGGGCGAGTTTTTGTGCCTGACGTTCAACGAATTCGGCGGCGACACCGCCCCCGGCGTGGCAGGCGTCGACGACGACGGCAACAGCACGACGGACGGCACGTTAATGCCGTTCCCGATGCCCGCGATGGGCCCTCCCCCCAATTTCGATCTCTACGAAGTCGATTGGAGTGAAGTCGGCTGGCCTGGTTCAGACGACACCATCGTCGGGCTGGACGGCAAACCTGGCGTGGCCGGGTTCGACGACAATGGCAATGGCGTCATCGACGAGGGTGGGCTGTATGACACCGCGAATCCCGCCAGCGGCGGCGAGGTGTTGGCCCCTGGCTCAGACGATTGCCGGTTGACGATGGTTCACAACTACTACGCCGGCCGTGTGATCACGATGACCAGCGGCATCGCGGCGGGACAGTCGGCGCGGATCGTGGCCAGCATCGTGCGCACGCCGCCACACGTTCCCGCCACAAACCGTCCACCGCTGGTGACGTTGGTGGTTCGTCGCTTTTCCGGCGTGCCAACGCCCACGACGCCCGGCGTTCAAGTTGGCCTGCAGCCGGGCGACACGTTCGTCATCAACGGGGCGCCGTTCAATGGGACCGGGTTCGGGCTGAGCTTGGCGCAGTTGCAGAACTACGACCTGACGGGCGCGGCCGGCCCGGCCTTTGTGCTGGGGGCATACGAGTACGACGCCGCCCCCGGCACGCTTCCCGATCCGCCCCAGTCTGGCGACGTATACAACACGGGCGTCTGGCCATTTGCGCTGTTGCCCAACCCGGCCGCGTTCTCGGCGTCGCGCATTCTGCTTGGCGCGGCGGGCACATTCCCTGCCCCGTATCTGGACCCTGCCGGGCCAGGCGGCGCGGATGAAGACTACGACGCCGTCGACTACCAGAACATGCTCTTGGCCATGCGGCGGAATTTACCCGACACGTCCGGCAATTTCCGCTACGCCTCGCCCGTCGTGGAAATCCCGTCGCTGCACCGGCCGGACCTGGTGCGGTACTGGTTCCAGCGTCTGTCTGACACTATCACGGCCAACCCAACGGCGTACGGCCTCGGCTCGACTCCTTCTCCCGACGATATCGCACAATTGATTCTGCGGGCCGATCTGTCTGGCGCGAGCAACGATGGTCGGAAACAGGTGTTGTATCTGAAGCACAAGTTTCTGCTTCGTCCGCTGCTGGAAGATCACCCGAACTTTGCCGTGAACAACCCGGCCGCGCTGAACGCGGGCGTCAACGGCACGAATTTCCTCAGCAACTCCTGGGAGATCACCGGCGTCCCTGGCGGCTCGATTGTCGTCGGAGCATCGAACCCACAATGGGATGTTGACAACGACAATGACGGCATCGGCGACAGCATCTGGGTCGATTTGGGTTTCCCGGTACAGCAAACGGCGGACGGCAAGCTGTACAAGCCGTTGGCGGCAATCTTGTGCGTCGATATGGACGGCAAGTTGAACCTGAACGCGCACGGCAATCCGAATCAGACGCCTGTTTTTGCGACCGCCGTGTCACCACCGGGTTACGTTCCACCCACGCTGCTGGGGCCGCTGGCGCACTCGCCAACTGGCACGTCGCCCATTAGCAACACCATGGCCGTCTTTCCCGGCAGCGGCGCCGCAGGCTATGGCCCAGCCGATGTACACCTCGGGGGCGTGATGTCGATTTACGGCCGGGACGGCGATTTCGACACGGGCGACGACGTCCGCACGTTCGGCTACGACGGCCGACCTGGGCGGGCGTATGTTGACGACGACATGAACGGCATCGTCGACAACGTCGCCGAATGGGGCGCCGCCGGCTCCGATGACGGCTTCGTTTGGGGCCCCGACAATCAGCCCGGTATAGCGGGTTTCGACGACAACGGTAACGGACTGATCGACGACGCGGGTGAGCTGGGCTGGCTGGGCTCGGACGACTGGTACGAAGCGGGACGATTGTTTTGGGGCTGGGTGAATTACCAGAACTTTCAGCAGCGGCTCGACGGCCGGTATGGCGAAGTCTGGCGCAATTTCCCGCCACTGGCCGGTTTGCAGGGGGTGGCTCCGGCGCCAGGCGTGCCGGCAGTGATGCAAAACGTATCGATTGCCGGTTTTCCGGACGCCGAGAAGCCGTGGAACGATTTCGAAGCGGCCGACCTCCTGCGTTATCCAGACATGCCGTACTTCTTCAAGAAAGACGCCTGGAGCAGTGGGGCGTACCCGCCCATCGCCAATCCCAGCGCCACGGTCAACGCCCCCGGTTTCGATGGTGGCGACGACGACTTCGACGGCCGCAATGACAACGTTTTTCGGATCACCGGCGCCGCGATCAACTTTGATGTTTTCGACCACGGCAGCCTTGATCTTCGCGCGTGTAGCCAGATCGTTGAGCCGTTTGGCGACATCGGCGCGCGTGCCTTCCTGCGCCCATTGTGGCAACAGCGCGGCAATGCCTGTGCTGGAAGCGGTGTACGGATACTGGTCAATGCTCACATCCACGCCACGCGCACGGGCTTCGGCAATCATTTTCAGCGTCTCCACGCTCTTGCC
>CAYWTU010000718.1:0-2809 GCA_964461275.1 uncultured Pirellulales bacterium
GCATCGGTCGACACTTCCAGCAGAATCTTGTGCAAGTTGGTTGAGAAGGGGTTGGCGTTCATTTCCACTCCCAACTGATGCAGAAGCGAAAAAAACTCCGCGCCCTTGCTCTTGGGAACGGCTCGCTCCAAGCCCGGAACGGTCCGCTTGGCCTTTTCCGCATCATTGATTACGCCCACGATCCATAGCGCCTCGAGCGTGCCGCGGCCCACGGGAATGGAATGTCCGCCAAGCGCCGTCTGCGTGGCAAACGCCAGGACGAACGATGACATGCCCGGCAACTGCTCGATCTTCTTGAGCGCTTGGCCTAGGTTGAGCTTGCGCATCGAGTCGACGTCGAACGAATAGGTGGTCTCAAAAATTCCTTGCAGCACGCCCCGCAACCGCACGGCGGCCGCCATCGGGTCGGGCAACATGGAGACCACCTCGGAGAGTTCCTTGATGGTGCTCACGCGGACCTCGTTCCAATCGAAAAACGTGGTGGAAAGCGCCTTGACGGCCGCGTCGGCCAGGTCGAACGTAGCGTTCTCCAGGCAGCAGCCGTAAATCATCTGCTCCAGCACCGGGCGATCGGCCGGAACGGGAACCGGCTTGAAATGTTTGCGGAGAACCTTTTGGAGTTTGGCGATGAGCGCTGCGCGATTGGGTGTGGACATGGCGAACTTTTTCTCAGGGCGTTAGGCTGGGGTGTGAAGGTCAGGGGGTGGGATACGCGGCGGGATTCATTCGTCGGCGGCAGGCGCCGCGCTCGGCGCCGCCTGGTCGGGCGTCGTCGATCCGGTAGCTTCCGGTTCTGCCAACCCATGATCTAGGTCGGTCGGACGTTCATCCGGGGCGGGTTCCAAGGCCTCGGCCGGTAAGACCTGACGGAGAATGCGGGCAATTTCGATCGACTTCTTAACGCCCATGTCGAGCACGAACTCGAGCCGCGGCGTGTACCGCATGTCGATCCGATCGTTCAGCTTGGCCTGCAAGAAGCCGGCCGAGTTTTGTAATCCGCGGAGCACAAGCCGCTGCTTGGCGTCGTCGCCCATGATGGAAACATGCACCTTGGCCGTACGTAAATCGGCCGTCACCTCGACGTACGTCACCGTCACATCGCGCACGCGAGGATCCTTGAGCTCCGTGAGGATCGCCATGCTGACGACCTCGCGAATCGCTTCGGCAACCTTCAAAACGCGACGGGAACTCATGCCAGGTGTACACCGGGGTGGGGTGGAAAAAAACAACGACGGGGCCAACGCCTCGGCAGCGGGCGGCCCTCAAAGGCGCGCCGGGCGCCGCGCTAAATGGTGCGGGCGACCTCCTCGACCTTGTACGCCTCAAAGATGTCCCCCTCCTTGACGTCATTGAAGCCCGCCAACTTGATGCCGCATTCAAAGCCCTCGCGCACCTCGCGAGCGTCGTCTTTTTCGCGGCGCAGCGAGTCCAGGCCGTACTCGCCGATGATGCGGTTGTCGCGGATCACCCGCATCCGGGCGTTGCGTTCGATCGTGCCCGCCATGACCCGACAGCCCGCAATGCTGCCCAAACGGCTGATCTGAAACACCCGCAGCACCAAGGCCCGGCCCAGCTCCTTCTCGCGCTGCTCGGGCCGGAGCAACCCTTCCAAAGCCAATTTCACGTCGTCGGTGACTTGATAAATGATGTCGTAGCGGCGAATTTGCACGCCCAATTGGTCGGCCAGGCCCCGGGCCTTTTCGTCGGGCACCACATTGAAACCGACGATGATGGCGTCCGAAGCGTCCGCCAGGTGAACGTCGGCCTCGCTGATCCCACCCACCGTGGCCTGCAAGATCTTAATCTGCACCTCGGGGTGCTCGAGCTTGGTCAGCTCCTTGAGGATGGCTTCAATCGAACCGCGGACATCGGCCCGCAAGATCAGGTTTAACGTCTGCACTTCCTCTTCGTGACCCAGGCGTTCGAAGAGGTTTTCCAAAGTAACGTGCGGCTTGGCGGCCCCCGCCAGATTCTTGTGACGCTCCTTGAATTCCCGTTTTTCGGCGATTTCGCGGGCCAAGGCGATGTCGTCCAGCACGTAGAAGTGCTCGCCGGCCGCGGGCGCTCGGTCCAGGCCGGTGACGTTCACCGGCGTCGACGGACCCGCTTCGTCGTAGGTCAGTCGGCCGTTCAGCGTGTCGTACATCGCCTTGACGCGGCCATAGCCCGACCCGCACACCACCACGTCCCCCACACGCAACGTTCCCTTTTGCACCAGGAACTTGGCGACTACGCCCCGGCCTTCGTGCAGCTCGGCCTCCAGGCAGGTGCCGGTCGCTTCACGGCCGGGATGGGCCCGATAGTCGTGCAATTCGGCGATCGTCAACAGAGTGTCCAACAGCTCGTCGACCCCCTTGCCCGTCAACGCGCTGCAACGAATCACCTCCGTGTCACCGCCCCATTCGGTCGGCAGCAAACCAGAGGTGGACAATTGCTGCAAGATGCGGTCGACGTTCACGCCCGGCAGGTCGATCTTGTTCAGCGCCACTACAATGGGTACGCCGGCGGCGCGGGCATGGCTGATCGCTTCCTCGGTCTGCGGCATCACGCCGTCATCGGCCGCCACCACCAAGACCGCCAAGTCAGTCACGTTGGCGCCTCGAGCCCGCATCTGCGTAAACGCCTCGTGGCCTGGCGTGTCGACGAAGGCGATCGGGCGGCCGTCCTTGAGAATTCGATAGGCGCGAATGTGCTGGGTGATGCCGCCGCTCTCGCCACTGACGACGTCGATGCCGATGATCCGGTCCAGCAGCGAGGTCTTGCCGGGGTCGACATGGCCCAAGAAGGGAATGATCGGCGCACGGGGTAC
>CAYWTU010000719.1:0-2807 GCA_964461275.1 uncultured Pirellulales bacterium
CGACTGGCCGGCGAATTTCAAACGCGAATCGAAATGCGCCAAATTGGGGTCCGCGATGAGGCGAAGCTGCTGGCCGACTACGGCGACTGCGGCAAGCCGGTCTGCTGCAATACCCACCTCGTGGCAATGCCCCCCGTGTCGATGCGGATGGCCAAGGTGCAGAAAGCCACTTTAGATCCTACAAAGATCTCCGGCCGTTGCGGTCGGCTCAAGTGTTGTCTACGGTACGAATACGACACCTACGAAGAGTTGCAAAAGCAACTCCCGCCGGTCAACGCCCACGTCATCACCGACCGGGGCCGATGCCGCGTTTTGGCGCATGAAATTCTTTCGCAACAACTGTTGGTGGAAACCGAAGACCATCGGCGGATTATGATCCCGGCGAGCGACGTACTTACGGTGCTCGGTAAGCCAGGCAAGTCGCCTCCTCCGGGCCCGGAACCGTCCGACGACGATCATCCGGTCTAGGTCGCTCCTTACGCTCTTGCGCCTGTTGGCAACGATGCTCGACCATACCCACCCCATCGCTCAACAACTCCTGCAACTCGACAAGAGATATCGGCTAGAGGCCTACGGTTTCGTGTTCGAGGCGTTGACCTACGCCCACGACGCGTTGGGCCTGGGCACGCCGCAGCCGCCCGAGAACCTGGACTACGCTCCTGACGAGGCCGACCAAGCGGCGGCCGAGTCGCCGCCGGTGCGCGGCAAGGGCAAAGGCAAAGGTAAGCGCTCCGGCCGCGGCGAGCGACACCTGACCGGTCAAGAGCTGTGTGAGGCGATTCGCCGCTACGCCCTGGACCAGTTTGGCATGATGGCCAAATGCGTGCTCAACGGCTGGGGTGTGACGTCGACCGGCGACTTTGGAAACATCGTATTCAACTTGATCGAAGTCGGACAGATGAAAAAGACCAAGCAAGATCGCCGCGAAGACTTCGACGGCGTATTCGACTTCGATACGGGCCTGGTGCAAAACTACCGCATCAAATTGCCCAAGCCGTCGAAGAACGCCTGACAGTGTGGCTGAAGAAACGTGTGGCTGAAGAAACGTGTGATCGAAGGAACGTGTTGGCCAAAGAATCCTGTGGCCGGGGGAACGCCCGATGGCTCATCGCAAACGGCAGGCCCAGCCGACGAAGTCGGCCCAGGTCTTTCCCACACGGTTGCAGGAGCCCGGCCAGCGCCGTCCGTGGCTGCTCGCGCTCACCACGTTGCTGCTGGCCGCCTGGGTTGCTTTGTTGGGCTGGATGGCCTGGCGCACGGGAACGCTTACCAAAGAGGCCACACCAAAGGTCCATGTCGTGCCGTAGTGGTAGTGATGGTGCGGCCAATTTTTTTTGTTACCGCTCCGGGCGCGAAAATCTTTGACCTGTGCCCCACCGCACCAAATCCGCCGGTCGTTAGCGCGCTGGCCGTAGCGCCAAGAAGAACGGCCTTCGCGGTCGATCATGCGGCGCGTGATAGTGCACCGGCCGGGTGAATCTTTTCGGTTGGGGTTTCGGCGGCAGCTCGGGTTTATCGTTCGAATGGGTCATCCGTGACCTCAAGTAGCGCCCAGGAGTCGTGTTACGTCGCAGCCGGCCAGGCACAATGGCCGGCAGGCCAACTGGCGCAACCTACCCTGGATGTCAGCTAAATCTCAAGGTCAACCGGGTTTGCCTAACCAAATCTCCTGGTTTGGACCCCGGTTTGGGCACATCTGTTGCAGTCTACGGCCGGCTCGACCGGCCAGTGGACGGGCGACGATGAAACATCTCAACGGCTTTTTCGCTGGTTATCATGGGCGGACGGGGCCGAACGGCAATTGACTTTACCACCCGGTGTGCAAAGATGGGCGATCTGACCGGAGCCACTTTGATTCCCACCTTGCCGGCTCGCCCCCCGTTTCTGACTCGGGCCTGCTGAACCTTGTCGCCTTGGGCGCGGCCCGGCGACGTGCAATCAACGCCAGTCGAGGCGATTCTCTATGGCCACTCAATTACGAAAACCGCCCGCGGCTCCCTCCGAGGAGCGGCTCGACTCGACGTTCGTCACGGTTGGCAGTGCCGGATACAAGCCGCACCATATCGACCGCCCCGAATCGACCCAGCACCCGACGCGGCTGCAGTGGCAGTATGTGATTGGCGTCGGCGGAATTCACCTCTTGGCGCTGCTGGCCTTTTGGCCCTGGCTGTTTAGCTGGACCGGCGTGTTGTTGGCCGTGCTGGGACTTTACATGTACGGCACGCTGGGGATCAACCTTTGCTATCACCGCCTATTGACGCACCAAGGCTTCGTCGTTCCGCGCTGGCTGGAACACACCTTTGCCACGCTGGGCGTCTGCTGCTTGCAAGACACGCCGGCCCGCTGGGTGGCAATCCATCGCCTGCACCACAAGTACAGCGACGAACAGATGGATCCACACTCGCCGCTGGTGAACTTTTTGTGGGGCCATATGGGTTGGATCTTGGTCGACAACCGCGACGTCGGGACGGTGATGACCTACGAACGCTTGGCCCGCGACCTACTGCGTGATCCGTTTTACATGCGCTTGGAGCGCGGCCTGAATTGGCTGTGGGTCTATCTAGGACACGCGGCGATTTACTTTGCGGTGGGGTTGGGCGCCGGCTGGGCGATGACAGGAACCATCGCTGGCGGCGTGCAATTTGGTTTGAGCTTGGTTGTGTGGGGCGTGTTCGTGCGGACTGTGGCCGTCTGGCACATCACCTGGAGCGTCAACTCGCTGACCCACATCTGGGGCTACCAAAACTATGAGACCGGCGAAAACAGCCGCAACAACTGGTTCGTGGCGCTAATCAGCAACGGCGAGG
>CAYWTU010000720.1:0-2798 GCA_964461275.1 uncultured Pirellulales bacterium
CTGTCTCGGCAACAGACATCCCAAGATCGGCGGATAGGGCAAGAGTGTAGATCTCGGTGGACGCCGGATCATCAAGAAATTCGCTGTCGGAAGCGGAGGGCGAACCGTAAGTAGCCGACGGCGCCGAGTCATACGGCACACTCGTCGAATAGGCCGACGAAGAAGGACAAACGCCCGAGGGACACGTGGCGGTTGTCGCGCAGGCCGGCGCGGCGCAACTGGCCGTGGGAGCCGAGTAGTTCGCGGCCGAGGCATAGCAACTGGCCGTGGCACACGGGGATGCCGGCGCCGGCGCGTAGTAGGAAGTCACGGGCGCGTAGGCCGCCGCGGCAACCACGGGCGATTGCACAATGCGATACGTGGTGTAGGGAACGGCGGCGGCGACCGGGCGATAACTCACTGTCGGCCGCAACACACTCACGCCCACTCCGGTGTAAGGATCGACCGCGGCCACCGGTCGGTACAACGTGACGGGCACATTCATCACGCCGGCGCGATAGTGCGTTTCGGGCAGGTATGAAACGATCGGCGTGGGCGCGACCGGCGGCGGTGGGGCATAGTAAGTGGTGGTCGGCGCGTAGTAAGCGGTGGCCGGCGCGTACGCGGTGATTTGCGGCGCGTACAACGCGCGAACCGGCGCGTAGTACGCGGCCGTTGGGGCGTAATAGGCCGCCGTTCGCGCGCCGCAGGCGCCGGTGCACGGCTTGAACCAACCACAGCCGCGCGCCGCAGGAACCGCCCACAATGAGCATCCCGCGACAACGGCCAGTCCACATACGAGGCGCCCAAGATGGGTGCGCATGGCAATCTCCCCGGTAATACAACAAACAACGCGAACCATTCGGTTAGACCAGCCCCCGTAGCGCGCGTCAACTACCGCTCCCTGCGGTGGGATCGGATGGAGGGACGGACGGTTGGGTGATGGCTTTACCGGTCGGGGAGGACGGGCAAACAGGCGAAAGTCTAGCGAGAGGAGAACGCCGCCGCGCCGAAACCACCTTAGGCGGCACGGCGCGCAGCGCAATGAACCGAGGCAAACCTTGCCTCACAATACCATAGGTCACAATCGCCTGCCGGGCGCATCCTTACGCCCCTGTCGTCCGGCGGAATCATCCGTACATCCGGCGCCAACCGTCCACTCGACTTGGAGCCGGCGGTTATCGCTAGTCGCGAAACGCCCCATGGCACGCTTGGCAACTTTTCTGAACGCGGTTCAGCAAGTCGATATCCCGTCGACCGGCCGCCAAAGACAGGTGCAACTCCGACGCAGATGTGGCGCATTGCCGAAGCAGTTCGACGAACTTTGGCGACGGCGGTTCGCGCGGCTCTTCTCGTGCTAGTTCCCGAAGCCGTTCGGCCAGAAGTAAAGCCGTCGCCGCTGCCGTGTCCATGTCAGATGTGCCCGCGGAACTGGGTGCGGTGTTGTCGTTGGGTGTCGCCATCTGCACTTTCAGCCGCTCCCACAGTTCATCGATTTGAACCATCGCGTCGACTAGCGGCTCGGGGGGAGCTGTGGCAGGAAATTCCAAAGGAACGGCCAGGATCTCAGCGGCGGTGGGCAGCTTGCCGTGGGAGATCGCTTCGTACAGCCCGCGGTAGTCCAGCGACGTTCCGGCGCTTCGCATCCATTCGTCCGCCTTATCGCGCGTCCACGCGCCGAGCGTCACGCAAACCGCGGCCGCCGCCGCCGGCCCCCGGTGTTTGCCGTGATGGCAGTGTACGTACACGCCACCGGGCAGATCACGGGCGGCACGCGACAGTTCGGCAATCCGCGAGCGATCCAGGCCGTGATACCCCACGGGCAGATGCACATACCGCAGTCCGTGCTGGGCGGCGAGGTTCACCCGCGGTGGGGCGCCGTCTACGCTCACGACCGTGCGAATCCCCATTTCTGACAGCGCGGCAAAATGGGCGCCCTCGGTCGGCGATGATCCGGACCATAAGTGGTCGGTCAGGCGGTGCACATGATGCAGACCATCGATTCGGACGGCACATGGCAATACGGTGTCCAACTTCGACGCAACTTGCCCCGACGCTTCTGGGCGCATGGCGAGCAGCAAGACCATGCATTCCAGGATGATTGTGGCGGCGGTACAGCAGCGGCCGAGCGCCCGCGCTGCAACGAAAATATCTCGCATGGAATTGCCGTCAATCGTTGTGCAATTGCCGCAGGCGGGCGCTGGTGCGCAGGATCAAGTGGGCTCGCTCGAACTGGTCAAGCCAATCTTGCACCACGGCGGATACTAGCGACTGGTCGTCGGACACCAGGCCGGTGGGACACGAGGCGCCCAATTGCGTGGCTGCCAAGTGACGGTATTTGGCCAGCGTCCGGTCGCCATAGAGCCCGACAAATTGATCGTCCTCGCTCAAAAAAATCACCACCGGCACCCGCGCGCCACCACAAATTTTCAGGTCGCCCGTCAGGTCGGGCCGCTCGTCGCGATCCAGAAATCGCAGCTCGATCTTGGAGGTGATCTCGGCAAATTGGGACAGGATGGGGCATTGATTCACGCAGTCGCCGCACCACGCACCCGCCACGCACACCACACGCATCTGGCGGACGAAGCTGGCCAGCAGCGCCTGCTGTGGTTCGGTCAGGCGAACCTGCTGGTGAAACGCGGCCCAGCGTCGACGGTGTTCGTCCGTGCCAAATTTGGCCAGAAATTCGTCGTAGGGGCGACCGGCTGCGAACATCGCGGCGTAATCCATGGCAAGCAATCTCGAGCGTGGTAAACGGGTCGTGGGAGGCGTTGGGCGTCCGCCCAGATTGGTTACTGTTAGCGACCAATGTGGTCCGG
>CAYWTU010000721.1:0-2794 GCA_964461275.1 uncultured Pirellulales bacterium
GTACCACTGGCAGTCCTTCACCCGGCCGAAGCGGTCGAGGCCGCGGTAGATGTCGCCGGTGTCGGCGTCGTTGCCGCCCGCGGTGCCGATCAGCGTATACTTGATCTGGGGCTCGGTGTAATCCACGATCACGAACGTGCTGTCGCCGAGATAGGCGTAGTTGGCGAGGTGCGTCGTTTCGTCGTCGTCGATGTACGAGTCGATCCGGCTGGTTGCGTCGTTGATGCCGTCGGTTGTGCCATAGGCGTAGTGCAGGACGCGGCCGTTGGGATAGGTCATCGACGTGGGTCTGGTCGTGTTGTCCGAACCATCGGCGTAGCCGTATTGCACGCAGGGAGTGGTCCCGGTGTCCACCTCGCCGTCATGCGCCTGGTACTCGGTGATGAGCTGGCCGAAGTCGTTGTACACCTTCAACACCTCGTTGACGACGTCCCCCGCCTCCACGACTGCATTATCGTAAGAGGTAATCTTCTCGACAAGACCACGGACTTCGTACGTCGTGCCGATCCGCAGCACGGCATCGTCGATGTCGGTGCCCACCGCGGTGACCCGATCTTGCGTCAACCGGCCGAGCTTGTCGTAGTCGTAGCTGTGGACCGTGAAGTTCTGATCGGTCAGCGTGGTTCTCGCCCCGGTTCGATCGTAGGTGTACGCGACGCGATCGCTGCCGTCCACGGAATCGGGCAGGTCTTCGTAGCGCAGCAGATCGCTGCGGGCGATTTCGGAGTCGCTGAGCGCCGTGCCGTAGGTGTAGGTCGTGGTCTGGTCGCCCGTTTCGCTGTTCTCGGCCGTCAGCGTGGCCAGGGCCCCGTCGGGCGTGTACGTGCGGCGGGTGGTCCGATTGACGTCGCTGGAGGGGGCGCAGGTCCCTTCCTCGGAACTGTCGGAACTGCTGCTGGAGCTGGTGGAACCGGGCGCTGCCTGGTAATTCTCGATCTTCGCCGTCTCGCGTCCCGCGTCGTCGTAGATCATGCGGGTTTCCGTTCCCATCGGATCGACGGATTGGAACGGCATCCCGGCGTCGTCGTATCCATTGCTCGTCACGAGCACATTGTCGGAGCGGGTGGGGATCGTGTCGGGATAGACCAGGGCCGTGCCACCGTTGGTGCCATAATTGGCTGTGCCCTGGGTCCAGCCCACGGGATCGGGCCACGTGGCCGAATAGGTCACGCGGGCTTTCGGCTCGGTGCTGCAGGGTGATCCCAGTTCGCCGGTACCGGTGGCATGGTGATACCGCTGGCGATTAACAGTGACGATGGCGTTGCCGCCGGCATCGTAGGTGATTGCTGTCTGCGAGAGCAGCGTGTCATCGGCGACCGAGCCGGCGTCGGGGTACGAGGTTTCGTCGAGATCGTACCCGCGGGAGAGGATTGTGGCGCGGTTGAGGCCATCGTATTGCGTCTTCGTAAAGAGCGCTGATCCGGAGGGCTGCGACTTCAGCACATTTCCCGCCGGGTCGAACCAGGTCTTGTCGGTGAGCGCGTTGCCGACGTCGCCGGTGGAGGGATTGACCGCGTATTTCAGTGAGGCATACGTGCGGCCCAGGTCGTCAAACTTCGTCTCGGTGCGGGCGATCAGGTTGCCGTCGGCGTTGGTGTCGTACCGCTCGACCTTGTACTGGCGATCGAGATTGTCGTAGTAGTTCTTGATGCACAGGTCGATTTCCCCCGCGGTCGTGACCCGGCGGTTGCGGAAGTCATAGGCGAACGTGGTGACGCGGCTGTTGCCGCTGGTGACGTGCTGCGTCTGTTGCGTCACGTTGCCGTCGCCGCCGGGGTCGCCGCCGTCGTATTCGCTGGCGGTGACGAGGACCATGTTGTTGCCGTCTTCGCCGCCGTTGGTCGGGTCTTCGTCGGTGCCGCCGGTATCGTTCGTGCCGACGTAGGTGCCGATCGTCAGACCCCGCGCGTCGAACGTGGTCCAGGTGATCGTCCCGCCCGGCGAGACCGTGCGGTTGCGGCGGTCCATGATGTCATAGCCGAAATCGGTCTCGTTGTAGTTCGTGCCGCTGGTTCCCGCGCCGCTGCTGGGAATGTTGTAATAGACCCGCGTGGAGGCGACCTTGCAGCAGTCCACGTACTGCGTGGTGGTCCAGCGGACGTAACTCGACTGTGCAAACGTGTCGCTGGGGAGCAGCTGGCCGGCGGTGGAGGCCCGAACCGCCTGGATCTGTTCCAGCACCTTGCCGTCCTTGTCGCGGATCGTGATCGAGACCGGATTCACCAGCGTGTATTCATACTCGCCGGGGCTGCCCGTGGCGTATCCCTGGGCAGTCCAGACCTGGTTGTCGAGATCCTGGTACACGGTCCAAGTCGCGGTCGCCACGCCGTCGATATCCACGGAATGGACCGGTCCCAGCGTTTGCGTTTGCCGTCCCTGGTCGTCGGACTCGTAATCGGTGATCAGGTGCAGGCCGCCGCCGGTCACCGTCTCCCAGTCGTTCGGCACCTCCCCCATCTGCGGGGTGTCCACGTCCTCGATCCGCCGCACGATGGCCCCGGTGGCGGGGTCGTACTGCAGGTTCGTCAGGAAACCCCGCTCGTCCCGCATCCACGTCGTTTTGCCTTGCAGATTGTAGACTTCATCCCGACTGTTCGCCGAGTTCGAGCCGTTCTGGGCGGTCGAGATCACCGGCCAAATGGTGGTTTTCTGCTGGACCTGGTTCGAGTCCTCATGGAACGTGTACTCGAACGAGGTCTCGATCGTCGTGGCGGTGCTGCTGTCATCGGGATACTCGACCTGCTTCGACGGCAACACAATCGTCACGTCGTCGAACGTGTGGGTGACATACTCG
>CAYWTU010000722.1:0-2787 GCA_964461275.1 uncultured Pirellulales bacterium
TAATGTCAACCGGCGGTGTCATTTTCGCCCAGCCGCGAGAGTGCGTCAATACAACCGCCCGCCCGCGGGTTGCCGCTGGGGTCTTGGCAGACTACGGCAGTGGATCTTCAGCGGCGTGACCGAGATGGCCGCGCGCCGACCCGCCCGGCGTCCCCCGGCAGGATTAGTTCGGTACCCGGCTGCAGATTCTCGATGTCTTCGCCCAAGACGTCGCGATTGAGTTCGTAAATTTCAGCCCAGCGGACCGCCCGTCCCAGTTCGGCCCGGGCGATATCAAACAACGTATCGCCCTGTTGCACGATATATACGCGGCGGCCGTCTTGCCGTGCCGCCCGCGACACTGGCTGAGCCTGTTGTCGGCGGTTGCGGACGCTGCTGGCCACAAGGTCGGGATATCGCTCGGACAGAGCCTCGGCGCTGGGGGCGCTAATCACATCTCCAGCGCGCATCTGCTCGGCCCGGGGAAACTGGGCTCGATTGTGCTCGAACAGTGCCTTGAAGTAGGCCCCCGTGCCGTACAACTTTTGAGAAATCCGCCAGAAGTTGTCGTCGGGCTGAACGGTGTAGATCTCGGTGGTCGCCGTATCATTAAAAAAAGGCGACGTTGCTGCCCCGCGCCCTTCCGGGAACAGTTCCGCGGACGAGTCGTAACCTTCGTAGTCGCGACGGGAGGGCGCCGGATCGACCGGCGCGACCCCGTACTGGTCGTCTTGTCCAGCTCCAACCGGGTCATTGGCCCATGGGTCTTGCTGATCGGCCACAGCCGCAGGTCCGTTGCGGGGCGATTCATCTTGCGGATAGCGACGCCTGCGAGTCGCGTTGTCTTGAGCGTTCTGTTCGGATCCGTCGCGGTCGTCTTGTTGACGGTCGTAGTCGGCTGCCGGTTGGCGATGGTTTAGGGGAGCGGGACTGCGGTGATCGTACTGCGGCGGATCGGTTGGTATCCGTAGCGGCGGCTCCGAGGGGGCATCGACCGCCAGATCGTCGCGACCGCTGCTCGCCGCGGGTTGCTCGGGCCAAGGTTGACCGTCGCCGATGGGTTGGGCCGCGCGGGAGTCGGCCGCTGGCGCCGCCTGATCGGGCTGTCCGCGCCAGTCGTCCCTGCGTGACAACTGGTCGACGCCCCCTTGCGTCGCAGCCTGCTGGCCCGCCAGTTGGTCCTGAGCCCCACGCACGTTTTGCTCGGCCCAGTCGCGGGCTTGATCCACCGCTTGCTGGGCGCCCCGTTGTACGGCGTCGGCCGCCTGCTCATAGGCCTGGCCCGCTTGTTGGGCCAAAGCTTCGGCGCCTGCGGGAGTGTTTTGCTGAATGTACTGCTGCGCCGACGCGTCGAGCGCCTGACGAGCTTCGTCAACCATGCCCGAGGCGGCGTCAACTGCCGACTCGACCGTTTGGTTGAGCGTGCCCCGGGCGTTGTCGACTAATGACTGACCTTGTTGGGCCGCGTCTTGCTCCCAGGCGTTGCCGGCCTGCGCAGCGGTGGGGTCTTCGCCGTCGACAACTTGCACGTTTGTCGTCGCACGGCTCGAAGAGTCGTTCCCCGCGGCGGCGAACGGGTCGGCCGGGACCGCCCCGCCCGCAGCATCGTCCATCAGCCCTGCCGCGCTCGACACGTCGCCCGCGCCGGCGGCCAGGCTCGCTGGCGCGTTGTGCGCGCCCGACTTGGAATGGGGCGCCGTGTTGTATTTGGGGCCGCTGGAGAGTTTTGTCTTGTCCGCAATCTTCATTGCCGGCGCGTCAGCGGTGGCAGCGGCGGCCGCCGGGTCTTTTTTGCCGAAGACCGCCGGCATCTTGCCGGTCATCCGCAGGCCCGCCACACCGCCTAACGAGGTGAGCAGCACGCCCAGAACCGACAGCCCGATCTTGGCTTCGCGGCGGAACGAACGGCCGGTGGCCTCCTCCTCGGGCGCAGCCCGTTCGGGTCGTCGTTGCGGGCGGTCGCCTTGGGCTTCCTGGCGATCGTTACGGCCGTCGTCGTCGCGGAACTTAGACATGGGCAGGTTCCCCAATGAAATATCCGGGCGCTCGCAGCGCCCGCCGTTGGTTTACGTCCGTTGGGCGATGCGAAGTTTGGCGCTTCGCGCCCGTGGGTTTTGCGCCACCTCGACTTCCGACGGGCGGAGCGGCTTTTTGGTGATCGGATGCCAACGCTCGTCGCTACGAAACGCTTGCTTTACCAGGCGATCTTCCAACGAATGAAAGCTGATGACGGCCAGCCGGCCCCCCGGGCGCAGGCATCCCGGCAAGGCATCGAGGGCCCGCGACAGGTGTCCCAATTCGTCGTTCACCGCAATCCGCAGCGCTTGAAAGGTTCGTGTGGCGGGGTCGATGCGTTGCCGCCCCGGCGGTCGTGGAACGCAGGACCGCACCAGTTCGGCAAGTTCGTGCGATGTCGTAATGGCCGCCTGCCGACGTCGTTCGACCAGGCGTCGGGCGATCCGCCGGCTGAATCGCTCCTCGCCGTACTTGTAAATCAAATCGGCCAGCTCTCTCTCACCAAGTCGTTGAATCAGTTCCGCCGCCGACTCGTCTTGCGTTGCATCGAACCGCAGGTCCAATGTTCCGGCCGAGCCGAAGCTGAAGCCGCGCTCGGCATCGGCCAACTGGTCGCTCGACAGTCCCAAATCCAACAGGCAGCCATCCACGGCGGAAATGTTCCAGGCGTCTAGCGCCGCGCGCAGGTCAGCGTAACTGGCGCATGCGCACGTCACAGGTAGGTTGTTCAAGGTCGGCCGCGTCCGGTCGACCGCCGCCGGATCGCGATCCAACGCGATCACGCGCCCGTTC
>CAYWTU010000723.1:0-2785 GCA_964461275.1 uncultured Pirellulales bacterium
AGGCGTTCGTCGCCGCCGCTCGCGACCTCGGGGCGGTGGTGGCCACCGGACGATTTCGAGCCATGATGCAGGTGGCGCTGGTCAACGACGGGCCGGTCACGCTGCTGTTGGATACGCACGGTTAACGCACTAGGCACTCATCGCGGCAAGCGGATCGTCGCCCGGCCCGGCGGGTCTTGCTCTTCTTCCCAGGGCATGTTGGCCACGTGATCGACCGCTTGACTGCCCATCCGTTCCACCTGGTCCATCCACCGCGGATCGTTGACCAGTACGAACGACAAGAATCCCGCTAGCCCGTACACGAACAAATTGGGCCACATGCTATCGCCCCAAAACTTAATCGCCGTGCCGAATGAACTCTTGAGCCGCACGCGGCCGCGGTGCATCTCGACCGACCAAATCTCGTCCAGCAACAAGTGCGAAAAGAAGCCCAACGCCACGCCGCCAGCCATGAAATACCGCTCCCAGAGCTCGCCCGTGTCGAACACCAAAAAAGTCACCTCGGCCGCAATCACCAGCGCCGGAATACTGTGAAACATTCCTCGGTGAACCGTGAGTTTGGACAGCACTTTGGCCACGCCGAACCGAATCAACGCATACACGCCTGCCGTGGCCAAAATCATCATCTCATGCGACAGGTGCATCTGGTTGAAGCGGCGTAGCATCATCATCGGCGCCACCGCCGACGTGAACTGGACCGCCTCGCGAAGCGGCGTGCCGCTGTCGCTGTCCAGGTCGGGCAACATTCCCGACAGGCTGCACAGCCCGCCCGCTATAACACTGGCGACCGGGTCGACGTCATAGGCCACCGCCGCCGTCGAGCCATAGCCGATCCCTAGCGCCGTGCTGAACGTGATGTGCGTCTTAAAGCCGGCCATGGCAACTGCTCCGTATAGACACTCTGCGCGCGAAGTGGGGCGGCACTTTACCGACGCTGTGGGGTCGCCTCCAAGGTCACTGCCCCGCACCCTTCTCTTGCCTCCCCTGCCTGGCCTGCGCCAACTGCCGCCGGGGAGCCGGTTTGCTCTTTCGTATTCGGCGCAATGGTCGATATAAGCAGTGGTCGACGCATATCGCGTCCATGCGCCGGTTGCGGACAAACAAATGCCGGTCGCTGGCGAATAACAAACTGGCGACCCATGGGCGATGCTGGCACTGCTAGCGTCTTACGCCGGCGACTCTGACTCGTGGCATTCCTATTCTTCGAACACGCCCATGCCCGAACTACTCGACAAACTCTGGTCGGTGATCCAGCCGTATGATTTCGTGATGCTCGTTATCTTGCTGGGGGCGACGCTGTTCGGCGCCGCCAAGGGGATGGCCTGGCAGGTCGCCTCGCTCGCCAGCATGTTTCTCAGCGGCGCCACCGCCCTGCGGTTCTACGACCAGGCCGCGCCCTATTTCGGCAGCTCCCGCCCGTGGAATCAATTGGCCGCCATGTTGGCACTATACATCGGAACCAACATGGCCATCTGGCTGATGTTCCGAATCGTGGCCGGCGCCATCGACCGCGTCCGCCTCAAGGAATTTGATCGCCAGGTGGGGGCGGTGTTCGGGGCCTTCAAGGGGGCGGCTTTGTGCGTCATCATCACCTTCTTCGCCGTGACGCTGTCTACTACATCGCGCGACACTGTTCTGCGGAGCCGTTCCGGGATCTACATTGCGCAGATCATCGACGGGGCCCAGCGCGTCCTGCCCGACGACGTCCATGAAATGATCGGCCCATACCTGCAACGCCTCGAACGGGAGCTGGACCCCCTGGATCACGAGTACCGCGACCGCCGGGCCAACCAAGACCCCGGCGATCCGAACAACCTTTGGCGGTAAGCGGTTTGTACGTCCGCACTTGGCGAGCGGTGGAAACAATTCGCCGTGGCGTGAACCCCTTAGCCCCCGGTCAGTGACCGGGGGTCGGCGCCGCGGGCGAGCATGTGACCGGGGGTCGGCGCCGCGGGCGAGCTTGTGACCGGGGGTCGGCGCCGCGGGCGAGCTTGGCCATTGGTGTGTTCGTGCATCGGCAATGGCCCAGCGCACCGGCACGTCCGACCCCCCGTCATTGACGGGCTCGCTGTTCCACACAAGCTGCAATGAGGTTCCCTTACAAGGCGGCCAGGCGGGGAAGGGGGGCGGCTGCGGCGCCCGGACCGGCACGCCCCTGCAAGGCTCCCTTTTCCTAACTGGCCGGAGACTCAACTGCGGCGGTCTCTTGACGCATCGCGTCCGGCGGTCAGAATCCGAGGGCCACGCGGGGCGATCCTTGCCGCTGGTGGCAACTTCGCCCTGCCACGGCACGACCCAGCGTTTCATTCGGTTGGCTCGCCGCACCCGTGTGCGGCGTCCGTAACCGCGCCGAACGCTGGCCACGCTCGGGGCGGCAGAGCACGGGGCGAGAAAACGCGTTTTTCCCGGGAGATATTGAGCCCTTAAGTGAACATAAGAGACATTATCGGACGTTGCTTCAGGGCTGAAAATCGAGACCACAATGGAATTTGGCGGCCTCCTAAAATGCCCTAGGAACGCCGCCGACCCCCTGGGTCGACTCCCAGGTCGTCCGCGCAACACGTCGCTGCGTGTGCCCGCGGCCGCACCGACCTCCCCCCGCAACCGCGTCCCCTATCCGCCAAACACACCGGGCCCGCCCCCATGTTCGCCAACCGAAAAGTCGTCGTGGTCATGCCTGCCTATAACGCTGCGCAGACTTTGCGCCGGACCTACGAGGAGGTCATGCAGCAGGGGGTTGTCGACCATGTGATCGTGGTCGATGACGCCAGTCCGGACGAAACGG
>CAYWTU010000724.1:0-2779 GCA_964461275.1 uncultured Pirellulales bacterium
CAGACGGTCCGTCGGCGACTCGGTGAGGCGTATGGCCGCGATAGCCAGGTGATTTATCCGCCGGTCGACACGGAGTTCTATACGCCGGACGACGGTCCTCGCGAGGATTACTATCTGTGCGTGTCAGCGTTGGCGCCTTACAAGCGGATCGATCTGGCGGTCGAGGCGTGCGGCCAGTTGGGGCGAAAGTTGGTGGTGATTGGCAGCGGTCCGGAGCGCAGGCGACTTGAGCGCCGAGCGCGCGGCGCCGCCACGTTTCTGGGCTGGACCAGCGATGAAGAGATTCGGCGACACTTGCGCCGCTGCCGCGCCCTACTGTTTCCTGGCCACGAGGATTTTGGAATCGTGCCGGTCGAGGCGATGGCCTGCGGCGCACCGGTGGTCGCCTATCGCGCTGGCGGCGCCGTTGAGTCGCTGGTCCCCACTACGGACCTGAAGCCGGGGACCGGCGTGTTTTTCGATCACCAGACTCCCAACTCCCTGGCCGACGCCATGCTGTGGCTGGAGAAGCACACCGACGCCGTTTGTCCGGCGACGGCCCGGCGTCAGGCCGAGCAGTTCGAGTCGAAGCGGTATTTGCGTCAGATGCTCGATTTTTTGCGTTGTGCGTCGGCCGACGGTCCGACAGGTGAACCAAGGGGTGCTGCAACGCGGGTGCCGTCGAGGGCGGCCAAGGGCGGGTTATCCGCGTTGTAGCGCGTCTGCGGCGGATGGTTGCCGCCGCTGGTCGGGTTATACTCGACATAGCCGCTAACGCACCAATTCTACACGGTCCCCGCGTGTCAATTTCGCAACCGCACCTTGAACAACCATCGCAGGTGGAGCCGGCGGTGCGCGCCGGCACGGCGACCATCGGCGACTTGGCGCCGCGGCGGTTGTCAGCCGAGACGACGGTGACGGTCGTCGTCCCGTGTTACAACGAGCAGGCGGTCCTGCCGCAGTTGTTTGCCCGCCTGGGCAAAGCCGCCGATGAATGGGGCACGCGGTTCGAGGCCGTTTTGGTCGACGACGGCTCGACCGACGACACCTGGCCCATGCTACTGGCGCAGCACCAGCGCGATGGCCGTTGGAAGGCGGTGCGGCTGGCGCGCAACTTTGGCCATCAGTTGGCGCTTCGCGCCGGACTGCAAGCGGCGCGCGGCGATGTCGTGGCGGTCATCGACGCCGACCTGCAAGACCCGCCCGAAGCGCTCGCCGAGTTCCTAGCCAAGTGGGCCGAAGGGCACGACGTAATCTACGGGGTGCGGCGCAAACGTCGCGAAAGCTGGCTCAAGCGCACGGCCTATTTCGCATTCTACCGGCTGCTGTCGCGACTGGCCGAGGTAGACATGCCCTTGGACGCCGGCGATTTCTGCGTTATGGATCGCCGCGTGGTGGACCTTATCCGGGCGATGCCCGAGCGACGGCCGTTCATCCGTGGACTGCGGTCGTGGGTTGGCTTTCGGCAACTGGCGTATCCCTACGATCGCCAGCCCCGCGCCGCCGGCCAGACGCACTACAGCGTGCGGCGTCTCATGGGCCTGGCCATGGACGGAATACTCAGTTCGTCAATTCTGCCGCTCAGATTGGCAACGGTGCTGGGGCTGGCCATTTCATTCTTCTCGTTCCTGGGGGCGGCCCTGGTGCTGCTGATGAAGCTCTTGCCGGGTTTCTTCGCGAGATTTGGACTGGCCGCCATCCCCGGCACGGCGTTGATTTCGATATCGATCTTGTTCTTCGGCGGCGTCCAATTGGTGGTGTTGGGAATCCTAGGAGAATACATCGGCCGGATTTACGAGAACGTCAAAGGCCGGCCGCTGTGGACCGTATGCCAATACGCCGGCGTTGAACCACGGCATGCCGAAGGCTCTGGCGATCGCACTCAGTGGTAGCCAAGGACTGGCGGCCCGAGCTTCGGGCATCGCGATGCGCGAGGCTCGCTTGGCAAAAACCGCTACGGCTTCTCGTGGTGGTGCACCACCAGGACGGAACAGTGCGCGTGAGTCAGCAGCTTGTGCGACACGCTGCCCATCAGCAACCGCGCCAGCCGGCCGGTGCTCAGTGCACCGACGACGAGCAAATCGGCCGACTCCGCGGCGGCAGCGGCCAGAATCTGCTCCGTGGGATTGCCTTCGGCCACGATCGGCTCAGGCGCGTGAAACGGCGCGGGCAACTGGGCTCGCAGGCCGGCCAGGCGCGTAGCCGCCTGCTGACGTTCCGCCTCGTGCTCAGTCACCCACGTTTGAGCCATCGCTTCGGTTTCGGCGTCGCGGGCTTTCTCGGCCAGCCAGCGCGGAATCTCACCGGCAAACATCGACTCGATCACCGTCACCAATTTACCGACGCTGCCGGCCGGCCAAGTGAACCGATTGAGCACGGCCGCCACTTCGTCGAATGGCGTGCGTTGTTCCACCGCCATCAAGACGCGCAAGCCGGCGCTCGGGGGCGCATCGGAGCCGCGAACCACCAACACCGGCAAAGCCGAGGTTTCGGCTACCGAGCGCGAGACGCTGCCCACCAACAGCTTCTGCACTGGCCCCAAGCCACGCGCGCCGACGGCGATGAGATCCGCTCGCCACGAATCGGCCGCGACCAACAGCCCATGACTGGGGCTCTGGCTACCGGTGATCTTCTCGCACGAGGAAAAGCCCGCCGGCAAGCCCTCGGTGGCTTGGGCGAAGACGGCGTTGGCCAAGGCTTGCGTGGCCCGGTCGGCAACGCCGGGGGCCAGCGCCGAACTTGACTTGAGCTTGATGTTTGGCGGGGCGTAATATAGCGCCACTTGATCGCTGCCTGGGTT
>CAYWTU010000725.1:0-2773 GCA_964461275.1 uncultured Pirellulales bacterium
GTTCGGCTGTTCCGCCCAAGCAACTGGCCCGCCTGCACAGCCACTTCGAGGCGGCTGGCCTGCGCGACTACCTGTAATCGCTTTCGCTCACGCCCGCACTCTGGAACCTGTCATGAATACCACGCTCCTCGAACTCCCGAACACAGCGCGATGCGTCGTGACGCATGAACCGGCGGAGGTCTATCACGCCAAGGCGGGCGAGTACCTGACCAGCCATCTGCTGGCTGACTTCCGTCGGTGCCCGTTGCTCTATCACCGCAAGCGTCTGGGCCTGATTCAGGACGAAGATCGCCCAGCGTATCTCGTGGGTCGTGCGGCCCACACGGTGATCCTGGAAGGCCTCTCCGCCTTCCATCAGCGCTACGCCGTCGGCGGGCCGGTCAATCCGAAGACCGGTCGGCCGTACGGCGCTTCTACCAAAGCCGCCCAGCGGTGGGCCAAGCAGCACGGCAAGGAAGTGCTCTCGCGGGAGCACTTCAAAACGGTCGAGCAGATGGCGGACAGCGTTCGACAGCACGCTCAAGCTCAGGAACTCTTGGCCAGCGGTGTGGCCGAGGGTGTCGTGCGGGCCGAGTACTGCGGTGGGCAACGCCAGATTCGGATGGACTGGTTCGACGCCCACCAAGGCATCGTTGACCTGAAGACGTGTGACGACCTGACCTGGTTCGAGGCCGATGCTCGCCGCTTTGGCTACGTCCACCAACTCGCCTTCTACCGGGCCGTGCTCGCCCAGGTGATCGGGCTGGCGATGCCCGTGTTCCTCATCGCCGTGGAAAAGGCCCAGCCGTTTCGCACGGGCGTGTGGCGGGTTGATCCCGACTCGCTCGCGATGGCCCAGCGTGAAAACGAAGCCGCGATCGTTCGGCTGCAACGTTGCATCAACGTGAACTACTTCGGCACGGGCTACGAGGAGGTGCGGCTCTTCAGTCTCGCGTAATCGCACGGTGGACGGTGGGTGTCGCCGTGAATGTTTCAACCACTGTTTTTCGACCCCGATAAATAAAGGAGGAGACGATGAGTGCTCTGCAACAAATCGAACGCGGCAAGAAGGTCTGTCCGCCGCGATTCCTGGTGTACGGCGTGGAAGGCGTCGGGAAATCGTCGCTGGCTTCGCGAACACCCCACCCGATTTTCATTCAGACCGAGGACGGTCTGGGCCAGATCGACTGCCACAAATTTCCGTTGGCCACGTCGTTCGATGAAGTGATCGCGGCACTCGGAGCCCTGTTCAGCGAGCAGCACGAGTATCAGACGGTCGTGATCGACAGCCTGGATTGGCTCGAACGACTGGTGTGGGACGCCGTGTGCCGTGACTTCGGCGTGAAATCGATCGAGAAGGTCGACGGCGGTTACGGCAAGGGTTACGTCCATTCGCTGGCCTATTGGCGAAAGCTGCTGGATGGCCTGATCGCTCTGCATTCACAGCGGCGACTGATGGTCCTGTTGTTGGCCCACGCGAAGGTCGAGCGTTTCGAAGACCCCGAATCGACCGGCTACGACCGCTATTCGCCGCGGCTCCACAAGCACGCCTGTGCGTTGCTCACCGAGTGGGTTGATGCGGTGTTGTTTGCAACTCGCAAGGTGCGAGTTGAAACACAAGACGCCGGTTTCAACCGCGAGCGCGGCATCGCTCATCCGATCGGGAAGGATGGCGGCGAACGCATTCTGCGGACGGTCGGTGGACCGGCCTGCGTCGCGAAGAACCGCTACTCGCTGCCGGCCGAACTGCCGCTCGATTGGAACGCGCTGCTGGCCGGGATCTCCCAGGCGTAGGAACCACGAACACGTCTTGATTGTTTTCACCACTAACTGAGGAGGAACGAACGATGGCCGACTTACATGGCTTTGACGCGAACGCGGTCGATCCCGACGTGGGTTTCGATCCGATCCCCGCGGGCGATTACCGAGTCGTGCTGACGAAGAGCGAGCTGCGCGACACCAAGGCCAAGGATGGGAAGTACCTGGAACTCGAATTCGAGGTGATCGAAGGCGAACTGAAGGGCCGCAAGGTGTGGGACCGGCTGACGCTGAACCACGCCAATGCGACGGCGGTGAAGATCGCTCAGGCCCGCCTGTCGAGCCTGTGCCGCGCGTGCGGCGTGATGACGCCGAAGGACTCGACCGAGCTGCACAACCTGCCGGTGATCGCGAAGGTCAAGCTCAAGAAGCGGCAGGACACGGGCGAGCTGGCGAACCAAATCGCCGCCTACGCGCCCAAGGAGTCGGCGACGGTTGCCAAGCCGGTTCAAGCCGCGACCGATACGCCGCCGTGGCGACGGTGTGCGTAGTTGATCGTCAACGGGCGGCACGTCCGGAGGCACTGCGACGGGCGTGCTGTCGGTTGAAACATGGCTGTTGCAATGTCGGGCCGCTGTTGCAACGCAGGCATTGCAATCGGCGATTGCAACATCGGGTTCGTTCGTGAAAGACACGCCCTTCGCAAAGCCTCAGAGCGTGCCACACCAATTCAGAGTGAAACATGGGATTGCAATCACGTAACAAAGGCAAACGCGGCGAACGCGAGGCGGCCGCCGAAATCAGTCGCCTGTTTCACACCGACGCTCGTCGCGGTCAGCAGTTCGCTGGCGGCGGCGATTCGCCCGACATCGTCACGGCGATTGAGGGTGTGCATTTTGAAGTTAAGCGTCGCGAGTCGCGGCGATTGACGGATGCCATCGACCAAGCCGTCGCCGACGCCGGAGCGCACGTACCCGTCGTGCTCCACAAATCAAACCGCCGGCCGTGGCTCGCGATCGTGCGGCTCGACGATCTG
>CAYWTU010000726.1:0-2773 GCA_964461275.1 uncultured Pirellulales bacterium
GAAGTTTTTTCCCCGCGAAAGCCGGGTTTCTTCCGTTTCCGTTCCGTCAAAACCGATACCCACCAAGGCGGCGCCGTTGGTTTGGCGACGGGCGGATTTCACAGGCGCCTCGCAGTCATGTGGAGGGATTGGCGCGTGGAGGGATGGGAAGGGGCGCCCGAGTGGGCGCCTGACCGGCAATGCATCCCCGCATGCGTCGGCCTATCTTAGGGGCGTCTGCCGACGGGGGTCAAGCAACGGGTTGGCGGAGAGTTTTCCGTCCGGGCGCCGCGTCGGCCTGACGCTAGGGGGTTGTAATGATTTCTCGCACCGTTTGCTTGGCCAACTTGAAAGCATTGGCCACGACTTGGCTGCGGGCGGCCAATTGGTCGGGCGTAAAGTTTCGCCCGCCCTCGCTGTGCGACAAGCCGGCAATGGCCAACGTCAGCGGCAAGATCTCCAAGAATTGTCGGTAGTTGCGGCGAACAGCCTCCTCGTCGGCAGCGGCGGACATTTGTGAACCCTTTTAGCTTACGGCGGCAACCGCTGCGCCTTGCCCGACAAATCGAATTGTAGGTGGCAAGACATCCGGTTGCCGCGGCATCCCAAACAGAAGCCCCGCGGGGATTGCCCACGGGGCACGGTTTGAACGTAATCGGAGCCCATCGCTGGATCAAGCGCCGCCCGCGTCAGGCCGGCGATTGGTCAGCGCCGACGGAAGAATTGTCGGAGCACGTCGGCGGCGGCCTTGCCGCTGTCGGCCGAGCCCTTGGGTGCGGGTTTGGCGGGGGCCGATTTGACGGCGCCGGCATTCGTCGAGACGGTGTCGGTCACCGGCACGCCGACTTCGGTCGGTGCGTCGGCGGCAATCGTCGGCGCGCCGGTCATGGTCAGGCTCAGGTCGGCGTGAACGTCGTCCGGCTTGAGCTCCCGCGTCGGAACGGCTGTGTCGGGAGCGTCGTCTTCCAACCAGGAGGCGACGTCCGACTCGCCGCTGCCAGCGCCTTCAACGGTGCGGGCCACCACTTCTTGAATGCTGGTGACCTTAGGCCGCTTCTTGGCGGGCCCGGCGGCCTTTTCCGCCAGGTGCACGACGAATTCTAGCGCGCCCACCTTCAGGCGGTCGCCCATTTTCAGTTCGCGCTCGCCCATGATCCGTTCGTCGTTGACAAACGTGCCGTTGCGACTCCCCAGGTCGCGCACCGCCAGCGATTCGTTTTCGACCAGCAGCACGCAATGATGGCGGCTGATCAAATCGCTCTTGGGCCGCAATTGGCAATCTTCGGCGCGGCCAATAAAAAACCGAGGAGCCGGCACAGCCAACTCCTGACCGACATTCGAACCGGTTACGACTTTCAGTGTGACATCCATTGCTCAACACGCTCCGCAGAGGAAATGCGGCAAAAAAACTGCAATTAGGGCGAAAAAGAAGATCTACCTCTGCGAGATGTCTGGCTCAACGAATTTCCGCTGGCCTCCCGGTCCAGCGCACTACCTTTAGTTCACGACAAACGCGTGCTTCCCACGAACGCATATATCTATAATCGAGCCGTTGTCACCCAAACCTGACCGTGTCGGCCCAAAAAACGCTTGCCAGCGCCACTGCCCCAAGAATTTTCATCGATCTCAAGTTGAGAATGGAGGCAAAGCACTGGCCAACCCCGCACGATTATGCCGTGGGTGCAGCTCGGCTCAATCCTCCAAACGGGGAAGCCTAACCAAGAATTAACGCTTGGCGGCCGTCCCGTCACCCAGGCACGATGACGCGCGGGAGTATACCGCTGCCGCTGCTCACCCTCCTACATCATCCTACCCGCCCCACCCCCATCCGTCCAATTCTCACCCCGCCGACTGGTGGGAATACGCTTCTGGCGAGTGGGCTATCGCAGCACAGTCCAGTGCTCATGGGAGTATCGTTGGGACTCAAACCACTGGGCATCTGCCTGTTCCAAGCTCGTTAGTTGATCCACGCGGGCAACCAGGCCAAACGACTGAGCAAATCGGCTGACCATCAGCCTGGCAAGCCCTTTAGCCGTCAAATCGACTCCTGAAATATCTCGAATTCCCGGCAATTCGGGGGCCCAACGGCTCATTGCCAAGAGGATACTGCCATGTTGCAGGACGGCCCCTCGACGCCGACGCTGGGCGCTGCCCGCCACTTTTTCACCCCCCACCACGAGGTCACCCGAGGTGCGACGCTGAAAACATAAAAAAGGGGCGGCGCCTGGCGCGGTTCTCGCGTCCACACCGCAAAACTCAACTCCGATGCCTTGTGTCTGCAGGACATCGATCAGAATTTGATGAACGCGGCGGTACAGTCCCTGAGAGTCGGCGGCCCAGGGATGCTCGCCGGCCACGGTCAAACTGTACGTTAGCTCCTGATCGTGCACGATGGCCCCGCCACCGCTGGCACGACGCACCATGGCACACGCGGCGCTGGCCGGGTGCAAGCGGCGCTCCGCGGCCCGTTGAAAGTAGCCCAACGACAGCGTGGCGGGCCGCCACTGGTAAAAGCGCAGGCAAACCTCGCCGCGTTCGGAGGCGCTATGCAGCAGCGCCTCGTCGATCGCCATGTTCCGGGGCCCCGCGGCGGGTTCGGAATGAATTACGCGCAGCGATGGTTGCGCCATGTCATCGCGCTTTGCGCAAGAACCGATCAGGTGGATTGCAACGTGGGCGTCCATTTGACGATCGGCGTGCGGGCGGCGCGAACGTCGTCGGGACGGTTGACTGCCGTGCTTAGCGGGGCGTCGTGCAATGTTTCGGCCGATTCGGCGAACACGGTTCGCCAGGC
>CAYWTU010000727.1:0-2771 GCA_964461275.1 uncultured Pirellulales bacterium
ACGGTTCGTCGGCCGCGCTGGTGGAAGTCGATGGCGGCAACGAGACGGCCGCCCGCGAGGTCGCCATGCACGTGGCGGCCATGAATCCGCAGGTTGCGTTCAAGGAAGAACTGGACGCGGCGGAGGTGGATAAGGAGCGGAACATACTGCGCGAGGCGGCGCTCAAGGAAGGCAAGCCGGCCAACATCGTCGACAAGATGGTCGAGGGGCGGCTGCGGACGTACTTTGCCGAACGAGTGCTCAACGAGCAGCCGTTCGTCAAAGACGACGCTAAGTCCGTGGGCAAGTTCAGCCAAGAAGCGAAAATGACTCTCAAGCGCTTCGTCCATTGGAAACGAGGCAGGTAACGGCCCGCCAGGGCGTTATCGAATGGGCCAGCACTCCAGGAGCCAGCAGGAAATGTCGCAATCGCCAGCGGTGGGCCAGCGCCCGGCCGGAAACCGTACCCGGTTTCGACGCGTGGTGCTAAAGATCTCAGGCGAAAGCCTGGCGCCGCGGGGCGAGCGCGGGATCAACATGGACGAGGTGGTGGCCATTGCCGAGCAGACCCGGCGAGCCGCCGCACTCGGCGTGCAAGTGGCGATTGTCACCGGCGGGGGGAACATCCTCCGCGGAGCGCAGTTCACCTCGGGCAACGCCAGCATCCAGGAGGCAACGGCCCACTATATGGGCATGTTGGCCACGGTGATGAACGGACTGGCGCTGCAGGACGCGCTCGAGTCGATCGGTTGTGAGACGCGGCTGCTCACCGCCATTCGTATGGACGGCGTGGCCGAGCCCTATATCCGTCGCCGCGCCCGGCGTCACCTGGAAAAGGGGCGAATCGTGATTCTGGCGGCCGGCACCGGAAGCCCGTTTGTCACGACCGACACGGCCGCGGCGCAACGGGCGCTGGAACTGGAGGCGGACGTTTTGCTGAAGGCCACGCGGGTGGACGGCGTGTACAGCGACGACCCCGAAAAGAACCCGCACGCCGTGCTGTACCGCGAGCTGACCTATCAAGCCGTTCGGCAACAGAATTTGCGGGTCATGGATAGCACGGCCATCGCCCAGTGCATGGAACACGATCTGCCGATTCTGGTGTTCAACTTCCGCAAGGAAGGAAATATCGAGCGGGCCGTCTCGGGCGAGCGGGTGGGAACGCTCATTGGCAGCGAGGCCAAGTTGGGCTCGGACGCAAGCGCCTAGGCATCGATTGTCAGTCGTCAGTACGAATGGAACCGCCATGTCAGCCGACGAAATTCTGATGGACGTCGAAGAACGGATGGAAAAAGCGGTCGATGTTTTGAAGTCGTCGCTAGCCGGTTTGCGGACCGGCAGAGCCAGCACCGGCTTGGTCGATTCGCTTCGGGTCGAGGCCTATGGTTCGCCCACGCCCATCAAACAGTTGGCGTCGATCGGCGTGCCGGAGCCACAGCAGATTCTCATCCGGCCGTTCGACCCAGGCACTCTCAAGGACATTGAGAAGGCGATTCAGGCCAGCGGTTTGGGGCTGAACCCGATGAGCGATGGACGCGTGATTCGGTTGAATGTGCCGCCCCTTTCAACCGAGGTCCGCCGCAAGTTGGTGGCGCGGGTCAAGGAACTTACGGAAGAGGCCAAGGTGGCGATTCGCAATGTCCGCCGTGACGGCAACAAAGCTGCCGAGCAGGCAGAGAAGGACAAGCAACTAACCGAAGACGACTGCGAAAAGGTCCAGGAAGATATCCAGGAACTTACCAAGACCTACGAGGCCAAGGCCAACGATTTGGCTAAGTCCAAGGAAACAGAGATCATGGAAGATTAGCGCTGGCTTCGCGGGGCATTCGTGCGTCCCGACGGTTCCATTGATATGTTAGGCGATGCGGGGCGCGGATTATCAGGTTCCTGGCGCAAAACGCCGCGCGTTTCCACCGTGCGTTGTACGGCGATAGCGCCTTCCGGCAAGGAGTTATTTTATGCGCCGCTCAACAGCAACTTGGACATCGGTGCTTGCCGCCATTCTCCTGGCGGGAAGATCGCCGCTGCCGGCCGACGAACTGGCGGCAGCGGCCAAGTTGATCTCGGCTGACCGTGTTTTGGTCATCGCCCACCGTGGCGACAGCAAGGCGGCGCCCGAGAATACGTTGCCGGCGTTCCGGTCGGCGGTGAAACTTGGCTGCGATTTAGTAGAGTTGGACTACCATCATTCGGCCGACGGCGTGCCGGTGGTTCTACACGATTACACGCTTAACCGCACAACCGACGCCCGAGCGCGTTGGGGTGAGGAAACTGTCTCGGTGACGGAGAAGAACGCGGTAGATTTAGAGCTCTTGGATGCGGGCGCGTGGTTTAGCGACGAATTTCGCGAGACAAAGCTGCCGACGTTGGAAGAGTCGCTGGACCTGATTCAGACCGGCTCGACCACGCTCATCGAGCGTAAGGCGGGCGACGCGGCCACCTGCATCAACCTGTTGCGGAAGAAGAACCTGTTGGATCAAGTCGTGGTGCAGGCGTTCGATTGGAATTTCCTGGCCGACTGCCACAAGATCGATCCGAACCTGATCCTCGGCGCCTTGGGAGGCCGCGAACTCGACGGCCCGGACTTTGAAATTCTGGAAGCGACCGGCGCAAAAGTGGTCGGCTGGTTCAAGGACGCCGTGACCGAGCAGTTAGTCCAAGACGTGCATGCCCACGGCATGAAGCTCTGGGTCTGGACCGTGGACGACATGGAACAGGCCGAGGCGCTCATAGAAATGGGCGTCGACGGAATCATCTCAAATGTGCCGGCTGAGGTGAAAAAGCTGGTGATG
>CAYWTU010000728.1:0-2764 GCA_964461275.1 uncultured Pirellulales bacterium
CGCCGGTCACCGCGCAGCGGCAGGCGGCCGTCGATGCGGTCAATCAGCGGCCCGGTTGTCGAGCGTTCTTGACCGGCCTGCCGACGATGGAGTCCTACCTGCACCCAGCGGCCATCTTTAAGGCTGGCGGTATTGAGGTTCGGCTGACCCTGCACGAAGACGCCGTCGAGACCGTGGCGCGGACCAAGTACGAGCGGCGGCACAGCGGCCACGCTTGGTCCCAACTGCCGGCCCGCAACCGTAAGCGGCTCCGCGATCGGGCCAAGCATTGGCTCAACACGACGGCCATCAACCACATGACGCCCGAGCTATTGGCGGAACGAGATCCGGACGGCGACGTCCGTCGCTGGCTGGCGGCGGTTGTTGAGATGGGAGGTCGAGCCGGTTGACCGTCGATTCTGCCCGGCTCTTGAACACCGGCGACGCCAATCCTGCATTGCCGAACCATTGCATCCAACATAGGAGGCCCAATTTGTCCCACATCGTTGAAATCCAAACCGAGGTCCGCGACGCGGCGGCGGTGGCTGCCGCTTGTCGGCGACTGTCGCTGCCGCAACCGGTGCAGCGGACCGTGAAACTCTTCAGCGGCGAGGCGAGCGGCTTGGCCGTGCAGTTGCCGGGCTGGCAATATCCGGTCGTCTGCGACTTGGCCAACGGACAACTGCGGTACGACGACTTCGGCGGCCGCTGGGGTAACCGCTGCGAACTCGACCGCTTCCTGCAAAGGTACGCAGTCGAAAAGGCAACTCTGGAAGCGCGTCGACAGGGGCACGCCGTCACCGAGCAGGCGTTGGCCGACGGCTCGATTCGTCTGGTCGTTCAAGTTGCTGGAGACGCCGCATGAACAAGACCATCGAGATCATCGTTCGGCCCGACGGCGGCACGCAGGTCCAAACGCACGGCTTTTCGGGCGCTGCGTGCCGCGACGCCAGCCGGTTTATTGAAGCGGCGCTGGGACAACGCGAGACCGAACGGTTGACCGGCGAGTTTTTTCAGGGCCAGGCGGCGGAGAATACGCAGCGGTTGCGGCAGGGCTGACCGGGCAATCGGTTCGCCGCCGCCCAATTGCCTACTCATCCCCATCTTGGCGTCGGCGCTTCTGCCGACGCCGTCTTCCCAAGGAACCATCCTATGTCGCTCAACGAGCGGTTGGTGGAGTACGTGCGCGCCTGCTTCACCGGCCTGTGGATCGAATCGCACGAACACGAGGACGCCCTGGCCGAGATCACCGGTTTGTGTCGGCAAGAGAACTGGCCGCTGGCCGTCTGGGACATTGAACGCGGTCTGAACGGCGCCGGCGATTCGGCCAACGCGACCGGTCGGGCGACGGCAGCCGATCCGTTGGCCGCCATTCGGGCGCTGTCGGCGCTGGCCACTCCCGAAAGCGCCGCGCTGTTGGTGCTGGTGAACTTTCACCGTTTCCTCGGTTCGCCAGAAATCGTCCAGGCGCTCGTCCACGCCATCCAGCAAGGCAAGCGGCAGCGGACGTTCGTCGCGGTGCTGGCGCCGGTCGTCCAGATTCCGGTCGAGCTCGAAAAGCTGCTGGTGGTGCTGGAACACGAGTTGCCGGGCCGCCCGCAGCTCGAGGCCATCGCCCGTTCGATCGCCACTGAACCCGATGAACTGCCGGCCGATGGCTTGAACGCCGTGCTGGACGCCGCCGCTGGCCTGACCCGCTACGAGGCCGAAGGGGCGTTCAGCCTGTCGATCATTCGACACGGCCGGCTGGAGCCTGCGGCAATCTGGGAGATCAAGACCGCGGCCCTCAAGCAGTCTGGGCTACTCACGCTGCACCGCGGCACCGAGAAGTTCAGCGACTTGGGCGGCCTCGAGGCGCTCAAAGCGTTCTGCACGCGTGCGCTGCGGCGGCGCGACGATAGCTCACACGGCAGGGCGTCTGACGCCGTGCGGCCTCGCGGAACGCTCCTACTTTCACCGCCAGGTTGTGGGAAATCAGCATTTGCCAAGGCGCTCGGGAACGAATTGAACCGGCCGACGCTCGTGCTGGACGTTGGCAGCCTTCTCGGTTCTCTGGTCGGTCAGAGCGAGGCCAATGTCCGCCGGGCGCTGGCCATTGCCGACGCGATGGCGCCGTGCGTCTTGTTTGTCGATGAGATCGACAAGGCCTTGGCCGGCGTGCAGTCGAGCGGCCAAACCGACAGCGGCGTCGGGGCCCGGCTGTTCGGCCATCTGCTGACTTGGCTGAACGACCACTCCAGCGACGTATTCGTGATGGCCACCTGCAACGACATCAGCCGGCTGCCGCCCGAGTTTACCCGGGCCGAACGGTTCGACGGCGTGTTCTTCGTCGACCTGCCGGACCGCCGACAGCGTGACGCGATTTGGAAGATCGCGCTGGCCCGGTTTGGGCTGAGCGCGAAGCAGACTCGGCCGGTGGACGCCGATTGGACCGGCGCCGAGATCACGGCCTGCTGTCGGCTGGCGGCCCTGCTCGAAGTTTCGCTGATTGAAGCGGCGCACAACATTGTGCCGATCGCGAAGTCCAACTGCGAGGCGGTGGACCGGTTGCGGCAGTGGGCCGACGGCCGATGTCTGTCGGCCGATAACCCGGGCGTGTTCCGGGGACGGCGATCTGGACGCGGGCAGACGGTCGGCCCTGAACCTTCGAAGAATTGATCCGTCCAATGGAAAGAACCGCATGAACACGAGACAACTGCCGCCGCTGGTTAGGCCGCTGCAAGAACTCGACCGCCAGGAGCTTATCGACACGCTGGCCGACGTGCTTGAAACACTGTACCTCGAC
>CAYWTU010000729.1:0-2755 GCA_964461275.1 uncultured Pirellulales bacterium
CGCGGGCCGCTTGGCTGGTTCATCTGGCGGCGTGTGCGCTGGCCTTGACGCTGGTCGTCGCGCGGTTGCACGCCACCGGCGGGACGCGCAGCTTGGGCTACGGACCGACGTTGCGAAGCCAATGGGAGGCCGTGGCGCAGATTGGCGCCCACGAACCGGGTGGCCCGGTAGCAACCAACATCGAAGCCTGGCTGGCGTTTCCCCAGGCGCCGGAAACGCTCTTCCGGCTGCTCGGTGAAGCGAGCGGCGACATTTCTGGCATTGACTCGTACGCAGTGGTCTATCGGGACGAGCGGCCGGACAGCGGTTGGCTGAGAGTCTTGCGAAAACCACAAGTCGCCCCCTGAATCGCTGGGCACGCAGGCAGCACGATTCGCGAACTATTGGCAAAAATCCGCGAAATTCTCCGGGAACACACACCTCGCGGCCATTTGCCCTACCGCACTTGTAGGGTGATTTGCTACGATCGGGTGGTTGGCCCTGCTGGCCACCGCCAACGACGGTTGCAGGTGAGGCGCTCTGTGACTGGACATGCCTGACCGACTGCGGCGCCATCCTGCGGCCCCGTCCGGCGCCAGGGCGTCTGACCTACCGACTTGCTGCCCCGAGAGGAAACACCGCGCTGTGACTGTGCGCCGCGACGACATTCGGAATATCGCCATCATTGCCCACGTGGACCACGGCAAGACCACGCTGGTCGATTGCCTATTGCGCCAAAGCGGCGAATTCCGCGCCAGTCAATTGGTTGGCGACTGCATCCTGGATTCCAACGATCTGGAACGGGAGCGGGGCATCACCATTCTGGCCAAGAACATTGCCGTTCATTACCGCGGGGTGAAGATCAACCTCATCGACACGCCCGGGCACGCCGATTTCGGCGGCGAGGTGGAGCGCGTGCTCCGCATGGCCGACGGAGCCCTGGTGCTGGTCGATTCGGCCGAGGGGCCCATGCCGCAAACGCGGTTCGTACTCAGCAAGGCCTTTGAGTGCGGCCTGAAGCCAATCGTAGTGATTAACAAGATCGACCGCAGCGACGCCCGGCCGCACGAAGTGGTCAGCGAAGTGCTCGATCTGTTCGTCGACTTGGGGGCGGACGACGAACTGCTCGATTTTCCCTATCTGTTCGCCAGTTCGCGCGAGGGCTTTGCCACCGCCGACCCCGAGGCTCGCGGCCAGTCGATGCAGCCGCTGCTGGACTTGGCGCTCCAGGCCATTCCCGGCCCAGAGGTCGAAGCCGACGCGCCGCTCCAGATGCTGGTCACCACGCTCGACTGGTCGGAGTACGTCGGGCGCATCGCCATCGGCCGAATTCAGGCCGGCAGCATTCGCAGGAACCAACAGGTGGTTTTGGCCAAGAGCGACGGCCTGACGTCCGCCATCAAAGTGCAGAATGTGTACGTCTTCGACAAGCTGGGCCGCACCGAGGTCGACGAAGCGACGTCCGGCGACGTGGCGGCGGTGGTGGGCCTGGAGAATGTCGAGATCGGCGACACCATCACCGACCCCAATGCACCGCGGCCGTTGCCCCGATTGGTGGTCGATCCGCCCACGCTCGAAATGATCTTCTCGGTCAACAATTCACCGTTTTGCGGCCGCGACGGCAAATACGTCACCAGCCGCAATCTCCGCGAGCGGCTGCTGCGCGAACTGGAAAAGAACGTGGCCTTGCAAGTGCGGCCGCTGGAAAATAGCGACAGCTTTGCCGTCAGCGGGCGCGGGCTGTTGCACCTATCCGTGCTCATTGAAACGATGCGCAGAGAAGGCTACGAGCTGTCGATCGGCAAGCCGCGGGTCATCACGCGCGACAACGACGGCGTGGTCGAAGAACCGTTCGAGACGCTGGTGATTGAAGTGCCGCACGAGCGGCTGGGGCCCGTCATGGAGCTGATCGGCGCCCGCCGTGGGCGGATGGTCGAAATGGCCGGCCGCGGCGAATATGCGCACCTGACGTTTTCCATCCCCGCCCGGGGATTGATCGGCCTGCGGACGCGGGTGCTCAACGCCACGCTCGGAACGGCGATCATGCACCATCGATTCGAGGCGTATCGGCCGGTGGAAGGGGACATTGCCGGCCGACAAAACGGCGTCCTGGTGTCGATGGTGGCCGGCAAGGCGGTGGCCTACGGACTCAACGGTCTGCAAGAGCGGGCCGACCTGTTCGTTGCGCCGGGCGACGAGGTGTACGAAGGGATGATCGTCGGCGAAAACGCCCGCACCGGCGATATGTCGGTCAACCCGAGCAAGGAAAAGAAGTTGACGAACATGCGGGCTTCGGGTTCGGACGAGAACATCATCCTCAAGCCGCCGCGACAGATGACGCTGGAGATGGCGCTGGAGTACATTGAGGACGATGAACTTGTAGAAGTGACGCCCAAGTGCATCCGCTTGCGAAAGCAGCTCTTGAGCGAGGCCGAGCGCCGTCGCGATGCCCGCAAGAAAGCTTCGGCGCTGGTATAGGCGGGGGCCGATCGAATTGGTCTCACGGCCAGACAGGGCGGGCAGCGGAGAGGCAACATGGCGATGTTCACGAAACCAATCGCTGGTTTATCGTTCGCGCTCATCCTGGCTGCGCTGTGCGGCGCAGCTTCGGCCGGTGAGTACAACCCCACGCTCAGCCTTGGCGATGCGGCGCCCGCTTGGAAAAGCCTGCCCGGCACGGACGATCAGCAACATTCCCTGGCCGAGCTGGCCGAGCGGGACGTCGTGATCGTGGTGTTCACCTGCAATAGCTGCCCGGTAGCGGTCGATTACGAAG
>CAYWTU010000730.1:0-2751 GCA_964461275.1 uncultured Pirellulales bacterium
ACCATCAACAGGCTCATGCCGTCCAGCCCGAGGAAGTATTCAACGCCCACCGACTCGAGCACGATTAGAATCAGATTCTTCGGCGGTGGCGAAGACTTTGGATCGGTCGGAGCCGACCCGGACGGCAGAATAGTCGTTACTTCGCCAGTGAAATCAGATTCATCGGCCAGCGCCGGATCGAGCGACGCGGCCGCGTCGCGGCCGGCCAAGGCTTCCCAACAGGAGACGATCAAGGCCGCGTGCGGGCTGGCGGCGATTCGCCGTTCCCAACGGTTTGGGTCGGTCCAGTTTTTCGCGATGTACGCTTGGCAAACAGTGGTGTAACCGGTTACAGCGGCAAAGCAGGCGGCGGTCCAGGCCCAATGGCGGCGCGTGCCGTCGTGACGCGGCGCGTTCGATAGGCAACGATCGCGTGGCGTGTCGCGACGCGCTCGTAAGGCTACGACAGCGGCCCCCACGATTACCGCCAGCCCACCCGCCACAATGTCCCACGTTAGAAACCCGGCCAGTGAGGAGGCCATCAGCCTCGGCCCGCCGGAAAACGACAGAAGCTGAATGCTTAGCGGCCGGAGCGTGACGCGAAACATGACAATGCTGGCCACGGCGTACAGACCGGCCAATTGAAAGGCTGCGATGGTCGTCCCGCGCCAGACGCGGCGCCAGTTCGGACGGGAGCAGGTCGGTTGATACAGCGCCCAGAACGCCAGCGCCAGCGCCGCCACGAACGCCACATCAGCCGACGACACAATCGCCAGCCTCAGCAGCCAGCGGACGAACTGACCGGCCGTGTGAACCGGAAACGGCAAGAGCGCGAATTTCGTCAACACGACGATCAGCGTCAGTCCGCAGGCCAACGCCGCGACCAACGCGCCGCCCGTCGGTTGGCTGTGCGTGGCGGCGAGTTGTCGTTGGACGCCATCCATGGCCCGGACCAAATTCCGAATGAATTGAGAGCCTTCACCTGCGGCTGCGCGAGCTTACGCGGGCTTGCGGCCGGGGGTCAATTGCGTTCACCAGGCGGACGCTAGCAGGATGGTGCTAGCACGCACGCCAACCATGCTTCGCATGGCGCCCGCATGGCGGCTAAACGAGCGGAGTTCGGCTCGAGGCCATCAGCTTTCCAGCGCCGCCCCGTAAAACCCCTCGGCGGTCAGTCCGGTCCGGCGGCGGACCAGATCGACCAAGGCGTCCACTTCGGCGTCGGTCAGCGGAGTGACGAACTGTTCGGCGGGCGGGCGGGCCACCGTATAGATCTGCACCAGCTTCAATCGTCCGCCAGCGGCAATGATATCGTTCAACCGGCCACAAAACGCCTCCTGTTCGGCGGTGCTGGGGGGCTCGCCGTGGATCCGCATGAACAGGGCTTGAATGACCAGCGGCCGAACTTGTGCCGCCGCCGCGATGTTCTCCAGAATCTGCCGAAACGGAATCACCGTTCGCTCGACCAGCTTGTAATACTCCTCGGTGCCGGCTTCCAGCTTGGCCCAGATCTCACCTTGGTTTCGATCCAGGATTTCCAACCCTCGCGCTACCGCCGGCCGATGAAACATACTGGCGTTGGTGATCAACACCAGCTTGGCGTCCGCCTGACCGTGCCGCCGCTTGAGCGCGGCACACTGGTCCATGATCTCGTCGAAGTTCTTATAAGTGGTCGGCTCGCCGTCGCCGGCAAACGCTATGTCGTTGAGCCGGCGCAGCGGTTCAGGGGTGGCGGCGAACTGCGGATGCCGCCATATTTCGCCCGACACGGACAGGTCGAGCGTGGCGTCGAGTTCGGCCAAAAGGGCCTCCATCTCGACGAACCGAACCGTGCTCTGCCGCACCCGGTCGACCTGGCAGTAGATGCAATCGAAATTACAGACTTTATCGGGGTTCAGGTTGACTCCGATGGACAGTCCACGGCTGCGGCGGCTGACCACTGGATAGACGAACCGGTTTCCCTCGAACGACCGGCGATGGTCGCGGTACACCGGCGCAGCGGGATCTTGCGGAGCAGCCATGACGTTCAGACGCGGCTCGGCAGGGGCGAGGTTCGGGGGCGAAAGACACCGCCAAGCTATTCTAGGCCGCCAACGCGGGCCGGGTAGGAAGCGAACCGGCCGGCAAGTGGCTGGCCTATGCCCGCGACAGGGCGGTGAATTCGTCGATGGTCACCGTGGTTAATTCGCCGTCGTCGTGGCGGAGCACCAGCACGTCGCTGAACACCTTGTCGTCGGCGCTGCGGCGATAGTGCAGGCCATGCCGACGGCGCTCTTTTCGCTCGATCGTACCCACGATGGCGCTGGTCCAGGTTTTCTGTCCCACCTTCACTTCGTGCTCGAGCCGCACCCGGTCGCCCGGCTTGAGCTGCTCGAACAAGTTTCGCGTTTGAGTTTCGCTGGCGTTCATCGTAACGATTCCATTCTGGGGCGGTTCCGCCAACACAGGGAGAAAAGGTTACACTTCCTTGGCGTTGATCCACGACATCAGGCTGCGGAGCTTGCGGCCGACCACTTCGATGGGATGATTCCGCTCGCGGCGGCGCGTGGCTTTGAACGCCGGCGCGTTGGCCTTGTTCTCCAAGATCCACTCGCGGGCGAACTGGCCGCTTTGAACTTCTTGCAAGATGCGTTTCATTTCGGCCTTGGTCTCGGCCGTTACGATCCGCGGTCCGCGGGTATAGTCGCCGTACTCGGCCGTATTCGAGACGCTGTACCGCATGTAGTTCAGACCGCCTTGATAAAATAAGTCGACGATCAGCTTCAGTTCATG
>CAYWTU010000731.1:0-2747 GCA_964461275.1 uncultured Pirellulales bacterium
GGACCAACTCGCGGGTTGAAATCGGGTTGCCGTAGGTGCGGCGGAACTTGGCCCAGGGGAGCATGTTGGCCAACATCACCCGCATCATGCCCGAGGCGTTGGCGCACAGCGACACGCGGCCCAGGTTCAGCCCGTGATAGGCGATCGTCAAGCCGTCGCCTTTGCCCGGCTTCAACAGGTTCTCGGCGGGGATGCGGAAGTCCTTGAAGATGATGCCGCGGTTGTAGGCGCCGCGAATGGCGTACAGCCCGTACTTGACCAGCTTGAAGTTCTCATTTTCTTGCTCGGGCAGATCGGCGATGAGCACGGCCGGCCGACGGTCGATCAAGCAGACCAAGCCCACGGTGCGCCCCGGCACGATATTGGTGATGAACAGCTTCTCGCCGTTGACCACGTAGCTGTCGCCGTCGAGCTTGGCCGTGGTCTTCAGGGCGGTCAGGTCCGAGCCAGCGCCCGGCTCGGTCAACGCAAACGCGCTGAGCCGTTCTCCGCTGGCCAACTTGGGCAGATATTTCTTTTTTTGTTCGGGCGAAGCAAAGGTGCGAATCGGATCGACGGCGCCGATGCAGCCGTGAACGCTGGCCAAACCGGCCACCGTGGCTTCGACCATCGCCATCTTGCTCAGGTAGGCGGCGAAGTTGGCGAACGGCGCTCCGGCCCCGCCATATTCCTTGCCGACGAGCAGCCCCCAGTAGCCGGCGCCGCCAAGCTCATCCAAGACTTCCTTGCGGACCTTGCCGTCCTCGTTGTACATGGTCTTGGCGTTGCGATGCTTGAGCGCCACATTGAGCGAATCTTGCATCACCTTTTCCACGTCGGTCGGCGTGGGGCCGGTTTTGCCGACGAACAACTCGGTCGGCAACTCGCGATCCCAAACGGCGCGATGCACCGGGCTGGCCGTGGTCTTGTGCTTAAACAGATCCTCAACCTGATCGTCGGCCTTGTCGATGGCGCCGGTGCGGCGGGCCTCATCGTCGCTTTTGCCCCCCAGCTTCAAAGCGGTTTCGGCAAACGAGGCGGTGTCGTCTGCGGGACGACCGCCTGCGCCTTGCGATTTGGATTCGAGTTCCGGCGTTTGAGTGGACATGATCGTGCTTCCTGTAGGACTAAGGACCGAAAGTTCGTACGACTTTTTCTGGGGATTAGCTATGGTAATCGCCGGCCGCTTGGGGGGCAAACCACCCATGCGCGGGCGCGGCTGCGGGTATTAGCAGCGTTCAAAAACGGTGGCGATCCCTTGGCCGACGCCAATGCACATTGTCGCTAGGCCAACGTTGGCCCCTCGGTCAATCATGTTGTGGATCAGCGTGGTGGCAATGCGTGCGCCGCTGGCGCCTAGGGCGTGGCCGATGGCCACCGCTCCTCCGCGAACGTTCACCTTGTTGATGTCCATTTCCAACATCCGCATGCAGGCCAAAGCCTGTGCGGCAAAAGCTTCGTTGAGCTCGATGACGTCAACGTCCGATAGTTTCATGCCGGCCCGTTGCAGGGCCTTTTGCGTGGCCGGAACCGGGCCTGTCCCCATCACCGCCGGATCGACCCCCGCCACGGCGGTCGACTTGATCCGCACCAGCGGCTTCAAGCCCAACGACTTGGCCTTTTCTTCCGACATAATGAGTAGTGCGGCGGCCCCGTCGTTCAAGGGGGAGCTGTTGCCGGCGGTCACAGTGCCCATCCCCGGCACAAACGCCGGTTTGAGCGAGCCCAGGCTTTCCAAGCTGCAGTCCGCCCGCACGCATTGATCGGTTTCGATCAGTACGCGGCTGCCGTCTTCGCCTTTGCCCCAGATAGGGATGATCTCTTTTTGAAACTGGCCTTTGGCGTGCGCTTCGGCCGCCAGCTTGTGGCTGCGAACGGCGAACTCGTCTTGCTCCTGCCGCATGATGCCGTTGGACATCGCCAGGAATTCGGCGGTCAGGCCCATCATCAACGCCGCCTTGCTGGTGCGATGGAACAACTTGGGATTCGGCTCAACCCCCTTGTCCATCGGGATGTGGTGCATGTGTTCCAGGCCGCCGACGATATGCACGTCTTCAAAGCCGGCCATGATGGCGTGCGTCGCCTGGTTGACCGCTTGCAGGCTGCTGCCGCAGAGGCGGTTGACCGTTGTGCCACCCGATTCGATGGCCAGTCCCGACATGATGCCGATGGCGCGGGCGACATTGAGCCCTTGCTCGCCTTGCTGCTGGGTGTTGCCCATGACCACGTCTTCGACGAGGTTGGGGTCGATACCGGTCCGCTCGACCAGCGCCTTACAGACCGCCACGGCCAAATCGTCCGAGCGGACTTCGCGGAACACGCCCTTATCCTTATGGGCGCGGCCGACCGGGGTTCGACAGCAATCGACGACAACCGCGTTTTTCATGGCACAATTCTCCAACGTCGGCCCAGGGGCCGGGGGCAAAACTCGGGGCGACTTGTTCGTGGCGTTTACTTCGCGTCGTAAAACTTGCGGCCGGACTTGGCCATTTCCAACAGCATCGGCGTCGGCTTGGCGCGGCCGCCCAAATGTTCCAACGGCTTGAGCATTTCCAACAGCTTGGAGGCGCCGATCGTGTCGGCCCAGAACAGCAAGCCGCCCTTGAACGGCGGGAACCCGGTGCCGAAGATCAGGCCCAGGTCGACGTCGCGCGGGTCGCGAACCACCTTTTCCTCCAAGATCCGCGTGGCCTCGAGCACCATGGGCAAAAAGAGCCGGTGAATGATTTGCTCTTCGCTGAGCTTCTCCTTTTTCTTCACCAGCGGGC
>CAYWTU010000732.1:0-2747 GCA_964461275.1 uncultured Pirellulales bacterium
GGAGCTGCGCTGTTCCGATGGCCGGGTCGTGCAGTGGCCCGACTGCGACTGCGAGCCGCGCTGCCCCGACCAATGTCCGGACGGCACGACGCCGGTCGAATACCCTGAGTGCTGCCGGCCGATTCCGTTGCCGCCCACCAATTGCGAGGCGTGTTGTCCGATCGGACAAGAGGACGGCGGCTGCACGCCGGGCATGATGCTGATTTCGATTCCCGACGCGCTGTCCGATCCGGCCATTGTGTGCCCGACTTTGCCGGCCGAGGTTTCACAAGGCTGCTCCGGGGATGTTTTTTACAAGCAAACCAACGCCCGGGGGTGCCACAACGGCGGATCGTATTACCTGATTTGCAACCGCAGCAAGTTTCTTCAATGGGGCGTGGAACTCGATCCGGACAGGTGTGGGTCGACGTACCACGAATCGTTGAATTTGCCGACGACGCTGGAGAACTGCTGCAGTTGGACGTTCTGCAAGCCCACAGCCGCGCAAGACCTGTTTGCCGCCCCGTTTTGTCCCGTCCCGCCCGAATGCTCTTTTTTCGCTCGACAAATCCATTACCAATGGTGCTACGCGCCGTTCATCGGCGTGCGGCTATTGCCGGACGCGGACGGTTACTATTTCAGCGTCTCGATCCTTTTGCCGGGAAACTGCGGCGGCACGGGCGGGCCGTGTTACGGCGAAACGGGACAGTGGGAGGGGCCCGGCGCCGACATCACGATCAACGGCGTGGCGATGATCGTCGGCCGCACCCCTTCCGAGCCGCGCCCGCTGAATTGCTTCGCGACTCGCACGGTTCCGTTGACCCATTTTACCTTCGGTTCGTATTGGGACGCCAACCATCCGCCAACCGAACTCTTGCCCTTGACGCCTAGTACATGGCTGGGGATTTGCAGCCTTACGGACAACCCAGCGCGGGCGGCATGTAGCTTTCCCGCGGGGCTGTCGGCGACGATCGTGGGGCTGCCGGCATGAACGTTACGTTGCCGCTGGGATGCGAATTCGAAGCGATCCGCCGGGAAGGGGCGCTGTTCTATCATCGTTGCACGCGATGCGGGCGCGTGCTGCCCAGCTTCGATCCGCCCCAACGGACCTACTACTACCCCTGTCCGGCCGGCGCGATCCATGCCCACGCGACGCGCCCCAGGCGCGGGCGATATTCGATCATGCTCCGATCGTTGCTGGCGGCGCTTTGGCGTTGGACCACGACGGGGTTTCCTCGGCCCAACCGCGCGCTTCGGATGGCTAGGGTCGAGGCGTGCCGGTTGTGCCCGTTGCAGCAGCGACTTGGGCCGCGCGGCGCGGTCGAGCGCTGCGCCAGTTGCGGCTGTTGGCTGCCGCTCAAGCGACGGATGGCGGCCGAGCGTTGCCCCGCCGAGCGCTGGCCCGGTCAGCGTCACGCCGGCGGCCAGGGGCTGGTGATGGTCGAGGGGAAGTTGCACGCCAAGCCCGGCTGCGGCTGCGGAGGTCATTAGCCGTGAAGTGCTGCCTGAGGCGATTGACGCGTCCGCTGCTGTTGGTGGCGCGACACGGCGTGGGAGACGCCGTGATGGTCACCAGCGTGCTGTTGCACCTGCGACATTACGGCTTAGAAGCGGACGTGTGGTGTCGGCGAGGGCAGCATTCGCTGTTCGACGGGCTGTGCCGGCGGACGTATCTGCTATACGAGCAGCAGCCGCCGCTTCGCGCCTACAGCCGTGTGATCGAGTTGCCGTTGGGGGCCGAATGCGGGCGGTCGTACAGTGACAGTCCGGCCACTAAGGCCGAAATGATCGTGCGCGACGTGCTGCGGCTGCCGGTGGTGGAAGGGCTGTGCCGGTACGAAGTGTACGCCCGGTCGGAGGTGTGCTCGCGCGCGGCGAAGCGCATGGCCGAACTAGCGGGCGGCCGGCCCGCGGCACTGCTGCACTACCAGGGGAGTTCGGGTCGCGTGGTGAAGGATCTGGCGGAGCCGGTCCTGGACGCGGTGTGCTGCGAAATCGCGGCGCAGGGGGCCATGCCCATCGTGCTCGACGCCGGGCGCGCCGCGGGCGTCGTGCCGAAGCGCTTGGCCGTGGGCATCCACGACGACGACCCGCTGTGGGGCGGGGAGGGCTTCGACGGCGCGACCATCGCCGCCCTGGCCAAGCAGGCGCGATTCTGCTTGGGAATCGACAGTGGCCCGGGACATATCTTCGGCGCGGTGAACGTGGGAACGCCGACGGTCATTGTCTGGCCCAGTCGGTTGCTGCATCCGCTGCACTACTTCGCCCTGGCCGATCACGTGTTGCACGTTGTTCCGCCGCGCCATGCCGACGGCATTCGGGGCGTAAAATCGATCGGGCGGCAGTACTTCGCCAGCCGCTACCGGCGGCACGTTTGCCGCCGGCATTACCGGGACGAGCTGGCGGAAGTTGTGTCGCGAGAACTGCAAGCGTCGCTGGTCGACACCAGCAAGGCAAGGACCGCCTGTGCATAGAGGCGGTGGCCGAAGTCGTTGGGATGATTGAGGCCGTTGCCGGTCAAGTCGAGGTCGTGCTTGTGCCGCAGCAGGACCTCCCAGACGCTGGTGAGGTCGGCCAGCGCCGCAGTCGGACCGGTCAGCGTCGCCAATCGATCGCAATACAGCGGGAACATTTCGCGAGGCGTGTGGATCCATTCGTGGTAGCCGATCATCGGCGCCACCAGCACCACATCGGTGTTCGGCGCGTCCTGACCCAGGCGCTCCAGCAAAGTTCGCGTCTGCAAACGACGACGGTGGACCGCGGCGTCC
>CAYWTU010000733.1:0-2737 GCA_964461275.1 uncultured Pirellulales bacterium
TGTACGAAATGGTGATGATGACCGACACCTGGCTTCGTCGTCAGGAGGCGCGCAGCCCGGTCGAGATCGGCTTTTCAACCTACGAAAATGGGTTTATCCAGGCGTTTGGCCCTCGGCTGAACACCGTCGTTGTGGACGAATTCAACGAGCGCGACGTGATTGGCGAGAAAGGCTTTGTCGTTACGCATGTCGAGCCGGGCAGAGTGCACTATCAGAATGGCCAGGTGCGTGCCTATGACCTGTTGGTGTCGTTTCCACCGTACGTCGCCGGCAATCGCTATCCGGCCCTTCCCAACGACGACCGCGGGTTCGTCCATGTGGAGCCGGACAGCCGCCGGGTGCTTGGGCTGGAGCGGGTGTATGCCGTGGGCGACGCGGCCGACTTCCCGATCAAGCAGGCGTTCCTGGCGCTGTTGCAGGCGGACGCCGCGGCCGATCATGTGGCGGCGGAGATCGTCGGGGGCCAGCCGACTGTGGCTTTTGAGCCGGTGAGCATGTGCGTCATGGAGGAGTTGAACAAGGCCACCTTCGCCCAGGTGCCCTTGAAATACACGGGCAACCCCGACCGACCGGTGACGGTCGACCTCGATCAGGCCGAGGATTATAAAGTGGGTGTCTCGCCACTGTGGCGGGTGGGCAAAAAGGTACTCGGCCTGTACTTGCCCTGGCGGTTTTCCAGCGGCGAACCGTTCCACGCCGGGTTGGCCTGGGACGCGATGGACATGGGCCTGAAGGTCATGGCAAAGATACTGGCGAAGTAGCGGCGGCGGCGTTCGTTTTTTCAACTCGACGAATCCTTTAGAGGCCGCCAAACAACCTGACAACCGACCTCGAACTCCCGTTGATTTCAGCGCACCGAGGAGGTTGTTTGTTGGACTCAAAAGTAATGCGCACGGAGTTCACTAAGCTCATGGAACCGGTCCTCACGGTTTTGGCGGTGTTGGTCGTGTGGTTCGTGCTCAATCGTTGGGCGCTGCCGGCGCTAGGCGTGAAGACGTGAATGAGTGGCCAGTGCGCGGCGTCGCCGCGCCAGACCGACGATGCACCTTCTGCATCGAGCGCGAAGGGCGGGCAAGATCAGCCATCGCAGGTTCGTTAAAAGAGTGGTCGACGTGACGACGCATCTGCCCCATTCAGAATCGGCGCCCCAAGAAACACCGCCCCCGGCGCCTGCCCCGGCGCCGCGCTCGGCGCATGCGGCGCACGGCAGCGGCTGGATCTTGAAGGCCCTACTGGCCGCCGGCATGACCATCGCGGTGGCCGGGATGATGCTGGTTCTGGCGGGAGTCTTTAAGCCGAAGACCGCGGACGAACCGGCCGCCGCCGTTGAGCGCCCCTATGCCGGTCAGCCTACCGCTGAGGTGCGGCTTGTCCGCCGCCAACGATTCGAGTCGGCGGTGGGCACCATCCGTCCGGTGCACGAGTCGTCCGTAGCGTCGAAACTGCTGGCCCGGGTGGTCGAGGTCCGAGTCCAGGCCGGTCAAGTCGTCACTCAGGACGATGTACTGGTGCGGCTGGACGACGCGGAGCTGCAAGCCCGGCTGGAGCAGGCGCTCGCCGCGGTGGCCGTCAGCCGCGCTGCCAGCGAGAAGGCCGTTGCCGACTTCAATCGAGCCGAACGCCTCCGCCCCAGCCAGGCGATCACGCAGGCCGCCTACGATCAGGCCGCGGCGGCCTTGAAGTCCTCACAGGCCGAAGTGCAGCGGGCCGAACAGGCCCATCGCGAGGCCGAAGTGTTGTTGGGGTTCGCCACCATTACGGCGCCGATTTCCGGCACGATCGTCGACAAGCGAGTCGAACAGGGAGACACCGTTACTCCCGGACAGGTGCTGCTCACGTTGTACGACCCGGCTCGGATGCAGATGGTGGCCACGGTCCGCGAGTCGCTGGCACAGCAACTCGTGGTGGGCCAACGTTTGCCGGCTCGCGTGGAGTCGATGGGCTACGAGTGTCTGGCCACCGTCAGCGAAGTGGTGCCCGAGGCCCAGGCCGCAAGCCGTTCGTTCACGGTCAAAGTTACAGGGCCCTGTCCACCGGGCGTGTACAGCGGGATGTTTGGGCGGTTGCTGTTGCCGCTGGACGACGAACAGGTGTTGCTCTTGCCCGTCGGGGCCGTGCGCCGGGTGGGGCAGTTGACGTTGGTCGACGTGGTTGTCGACGAAAACGTCCAAGGCGGGCACGTGCAGCGCCGGCACGTGCAATTAGGGCGGCAATTGGAGGGCGACATCGAGGTGCTGTCCGGGCTCCGCGCCGGCGAACGAGTGATGCTGCCCGCTGCCTCAGGGTCGGAAGGACGTCCGCATGGCGTCTGAGGCGTTTCCGGCAAACGCGCACGACGATCCCTTGTCGCGCTTCGTGCGGCTGTTTCTGGATTCCAACCTTTCGATCATTCTGATCGTGTTCTCACTGGTGGTGGGCGGCGTGGCATTGCTGGTCACGCCGCGCGAAGAAGACCCACAAATTGTCGTCCCGCTGGCCGACGTCTACGTTGACTTTCCCGGCCGCAGCGCGGTCGAAGTCGAGCAATTGGTCTCCGCGCCGCTGGAACGGCTGCTGTACCAGATCGACGGCGTGGAATACGTCTACAGCATGTCTCGCGATGATCAAGCGATTATCACCGTGCGGTTTTACGTGGGACAGGATCGCGAGCGGAGCCTGGTCAAGCTGTTCAAGAAGATTGACGAGAATCGCGACGCCGTGCCCCCCGGCGTGGCCGGTTGGCTGGCGTCGAGCACAA
>CAYWTU010000734.1:0-2736 GCA_964461275.1 uncultured Pirellulales bacterium
GCCGACTACATTCTGGTTTCGCATGGCCATTTCGATCACGTGGCCGACGCCGCGAAAATTGCCCAGCGGACAGGCGCCCCGGTCATCAGCAATTTCGAAATCTGCACCTGGCTGCAAAAACGCGGCGTGGACAGCGTGCTGCCGATGAACCTGGGGGGCGGGCAGAACCTGCCATTCGGCCGAGTAAAAATGACCATCGCCCACCACAGCTCGGAACTGCCCGACGGAAGCTACGGCGGCAATCCGGGCGGCTTCTTGCTCACGCTCGATGACAAGAAAATCTACCTGGCTTGCGACACGGCGCTGTTCTACGACATGCGGCTGATCGGCAGCGCGGGGCTTGACTTGGCGGTGTTGCCGATCGGCGACGTCTTTACCATGGGCCCGGATGACAGCCTGGAAGCGGTGCAGCTACTGAATGCCAAGCGGGTGGCGCCGTCGCACTACGACACCTGGCCGCCGATCGCGCAGGACGCCAACGATTGGGCCGCCCGCGTGCGCCGGCACACCAAGGCCGAGCCGGTGGTCGTGCCGCCGGGGGGGAAGATCGTGGTCTAGCGGCTCGTGCTGCGAGCGCTTACGGGCGAGCTGGCGTTGAAGGAATTTGCACCGTCAGTGTACCCGCCTCCCCCGCGTGCGCACCCGCGGTAGGTCGGTCCGTTCGGTGACCTCCAAGGCTAGGCCCGTGTCGTCGAACGTCAACCGCCACGTCCAACGATTGATGTTCGCCAATTCGTCCATGTCGATCACCAGGGTGTCGCCCTCCCAGTGGCCCGTCGCGGCAGCCAACTCTCCGTAGCGGCCGGTGCTGAATCGCGGCACGCCGTCCAACCCCACCTGCACGGTTAGGTCCGTGTGGCGATGCAGCGGCGGTAGCGCGATCTCAAACGTTCCTTCTACCGGCGACGTCCGGCGAAACGTGATCTGTCGGGCGTAAAAGTTCGGTTCCAATTCAAATCGCACGCCGTCGATCTTGGCGGCGACCGGCGGCTGATCGCGCGGCGACTGAGCGGTTGGACCGGCAGCGGCCTGCGCCCCGGCCTGGCGCAATTGCTCCCGGGCCGCTGGGTTTTCGGCCAGCGGCCCGTCACTTGCCGAGGCGTAGATAGCGGCCAATTGCTCGTCGAGCACCTCTTCCTCGGCGTCGCTGGCGCCGGCCGTCGAGACGATCACCAGATCGCGCTTGGGCAGCCCCATGATTCGCTGCCCGCCTCGCCCCTTGAAGCAGAATCCTTGCTCACCGAGCCATATCTGGTAACCGTACTGAGGAAACCGCCTGCCCCGTCCCACCTCGACGCGCGGTTGGAGCATCTCGGCGATCCACTGCCGGGAGACGACCTGTCGATGTTGCCATTGCCCTCCTTGCAGCACGAGCCAGCCGAGCCGGGCCATGTCGTGCGTCTTGAGCCGCAGGTCGCCCCAGCCGTGCGAGACGCCCTGCGGATCGGCCGGCCAACCGAACTCGGTGATCCCCAGCGGTTGGAAAACCGTCTCGGCCACGAACTGCGCCAGCGGTTTGCCATCTGTCTGTTGCACCGCGGCCGAGAGCAGGTGCGAATTCAAACTGAAATACTGAAAGTGCTCGCCCGGCTGACGGGTCGCCGGCAGGTCGAGGCAAAACTGAACCCAATCGGGGCTCTGAAACATCTGCATCTGCGACAGTGACTCTTGCAGGCAAAACAGGCCCGACCGCATCGTCAACAGGTCGGCTAGGCGAATCGCCCGTTTTTTCTCGTCGACATTGGCGATCTGTTTCCCACCGAACATTTCGACCAGCTTTGCATCCGGCCCCGGCGCCAGTCCGCGGTCGATTGCCGCGCCGATGCCCAAGGCGGTGACGCTCTTGGTGCATGAGGCGACGTCGTGCAGGCGATCGGCCGCGAACGGATAGAACGAGGTGTCGAAGACCAGCTTTCCCTGCCGAACCACGGCCAGGCTATGGATCGGTATTCGACGCTCGCGGAGCACCGTCAAAACGTCAGCCAGCCGCCGCGAGTCAATTCCAACCGACTCGGGCGTAGCTGTGGGCCAAACCTCCGCGGCCGGTTCCGCCGCAACGGCGCCGCGCGACAGCGACGCCGCGAGCGCGCAAACATTGATTGCAATGAAGCAACGCAACCACGCGACGTACATGCCTGGCCCTGCCCGAAGTCGACGTGCTCGCTTCATTACCGCCCCTTTATCCAACTTGCCAGACTCCCCAGCGCGCCCCCAAGAAATAACAACACGATGCCGACCAGCAACCCGATCAGCGGAAATAATCCAATCCAACCTGGCGGCGGCATCCGGGGATCGTCACGCCAAAGTCGAAACCACCGCGAGTTTCGTGGTGAAGCCGGCATCGAAAAGATTATATCCTATGGGGTGGCGTCGCACTGGCTGGGCCATGGAAGGACCGCGGCGGCAAACGTATACTGGCCGACTCGTTTTCCGTATGCCGTCGTCGCCGGTTTCGCCCGATTCACTGGGAGTTTTGTCCATGCCTGGCCCGCTCAATAAGTATTCCAGCCGCATCACCCAGCCCAAGAGCCAGGGCGCCTCTCAAGCGATGCTCTACGCCACCGGCATGGTCGAGGCCGACATGAACAAGGCCCAGGTGGGCATCGCCAGCGTCTGGTACGAGGGGAACCCCTGCAACATGCACCTGTTGGACCTGGCGGCCAAGGTCAAGGAAGGGGTGCAGGCCGCCGGCATGGTCGGCATGCGGTTCAACACCATTGGCGTCAGCGACGGCAT
>CAYWTU010000735.1:0-2717 GCA_964461275.1 uncultured Pirellulales bacterium
ATGGCCACATCCACCACCATACGCCTTGAACGGTTGATAACCCGATACACATTACACTAATCAAGGTCATCACTCGAATATGCGTCGGAATCTTAATTTTTTGACACCATCGCATCAATGCTACTCGGTATGTAGTTGCCAGCCAGCCTAAGGAACCTAGCCATGCAATACCACCAATTAGCCCAACAATCTCAAATTGGCCCGCCTCCACCGTCAGGGCGTAGAGAAACACGGCCATTAGCACGATCCAGCCGATCGGAAACAGGCCAAATGCGGCGCCGTTGGCCGCCGCCGCCAGGGCCATCGGCGCCGGCATGCCATAGACGCCGATCGCGACCCCTAGAGCCGCCAATAGTCCGGCTGCCGCTGCCCGGTGGGCAGCCATCTCAAACAGTCCGAGCAGTCCCAGCAGGACCAAAATCGGCAGCGCCGCGGCGGCCGTGGAGAGCCAGGGATTGCCCAACGGGTCGTAAACCTGCGTCCAAATCGCCATCGGCAGAAGTCCGCTTGCGGAGGCCCTAGTTGTGAATGGGCCGGTACGCTCCCAGCCCGCGCCGGCGGGCCAGCCTACCGGCCTTCATGACCCTCGCCAACCACCGCCAGGGTGGCCGTCGACCGGGCTGCTAGCAGCTCGTACCGGCGCCAAAGCGGCGCTCTGGAGAAAACAGGAAGGGGCAGCGGAGTTTGTCGGTCACAAAAACCTTGGCGATCGCAGGGATTTTTCCAAGTTCGCTGACTTTGACGCCGATATTCGGTCTGCCTGCAATTCTCGCGCGCTCCATGCGCGTCGAGATAGGGCAGGGCATGGCCTCCGCCGAGCGCGGGGCTGCGGCGACCGCCAGGGGGGCGTCACCGTGGTCCACCGCCATGGTGCGTGGGGCCATGGCGCCGCATCCGCGGTTCGGTCGAGGCACGGCGCCTCGACCAGCACGGAGCGCGGTCGAAACGATCCACCTAGGAAATGAATCCTATGAGCCGGCCAGCCCGCCCCCTGGGTACGCTTCTTGCTTTCGCCGCGCTGCTCATCTCGGGGTGCCACCCCAGTCAGCCGTTCTACTTCTTTGAGGACGGCGACATGTCGCACTACCGCGGCGTCGCGAAGAACATCGAGTATCCCGATGTCGAAACCGCGACGCTGGCCGAAGTGCAGGGAGCGCTGCCGCCGCTCACGGTGCGCAATACCGAGGCCAAGCAGATTTGGGACCTGACGCTCGAAGAGGCGGTCCACAACGCGCTGGCGAATAGCAAGGTCATGCGGAGCCTCGGTGGCCAGGTGCAAGCGCCTCCCTCCCGGCTCCTGACGGCGCCCGACGGCACTCCCACGATCTACGACCCGGCCATCGCCGAGAGCAACCCGCGCACGGGCGTCGAAGGCGCCTTAAGCGCGTTCGACACGCAATTCAGCTCGAGCGTGGTCTGGAACCGCGACGAAAATCCGGTCAACGTGGCCGGATTCTTCAGCAACTTTGTCGCGCCGAACTTGCAGCAGGACCAGGGCACCTTCCAGGCCCAATTGCAGAAGTTGACGGCCACGGGCGGTCAAGTCTTCTTGCGAAATAACACCAGCTATCAATGGAACAACAACCCCTCGAACCTGTTCCCCAGCGTGTGGAACACGAATGTCGAGGCCGAGTTCCGGCACCCGTTGTTGCAAGGGGCGGGCGTGCAGTTCAACCGCATCGCGGGTCCGAACGCCACGCCGGGTTCGTTCACGTTCGGGTTTGGCAACGGCGTCGTCTTGGCGCGGATCAACGCCGACATCGCGCTGGCCAACTTTGAGTCGGGCGTGCGAAACCTGGTGAACGACGTCGAGTTGGCCTACTGGGAGTTGTACTTTTCCTATCGCAATCTCGATTCGCTCATCGCCGGCCGCGACAGCGCCTTGCAAACTTGGCGGAAGGTCTACGCCCTGTATCAAGTGGGCGGCGAAGGGGGCCGGGCCGAGGAAGAAGCCCAAGCCCGCGAGCAGTACTATCTGTTCGTCAACCAGGTGCACCAAGCGCTCAGCAATCTCTACGAGACCGAGTCGCGTCTGCGGTACATCATGGGCCTGGCGCCGACCGACGGTCGCTTGATTCGCCCGGCCGAGGAGCCGAGCACGGCCAAGATCAATTTCGACTGGTTTGAAATCCACGGCGAGTCGCTGGCGCGAAGCGTCGAGCTGCGACAGCAGAAGTGGCGCGTCAAACGCCGCGAGATGGAGCTCACCGCCGCCCGCAACTTCTTGTTGCCGCGGCTCGACTTCCAAGGCCGCTATCGCTGGCTGGGCTTCGGCGACGACTTGATTCGCAGCGATCGCGAAGGCGTGGGCCAGTTCGACAACGCCTTCAAGGTGCTCACGAGCGGCGACTATCAATCGTGGCAGACAGGGTTGCAGTTGACCGTGCCGATCGGCTTCCGCCAGGCATTGGCCGGCGTGCGCAACTCACAGCTCACCTTGGCTCGCGAACGGGCGGTGCTGCAAGACCAGGAACTCGAATTGTCGCACCAGCTCAGCGACTCGATCCGCAATCTCGAAGCGGCCTATATCTCGGCGCAGGACAATTTCAATCGCCGGATCGCCGCCCAGCGCCAGGTCGACGCCGTGCGGGCGGCCTACGACGTGGGCCAGGTCACGCTCGATCTGTTGCTCGACGCCCAGCGCCGCCTGGCCGACGCCGAAAGCCAATATTTCCGGGCCGTGGTCAACTACAACCTGGCCATCGTCAACGTCCATT